>JALZFG010000064.1 GCA_030861645.1 Actinomycetota bacterium | reverse complement strand
GATCGGTCTCGCGATCGCGGAGCGTCTCGCGGCGCTCGGCGCCGCGGTCGCGACCGTTCAGCGTCGGCCCGGCCCGGGGATCTCAATCGAGGCCGATCTGGGCGACGCCGAGGCGGCCGAACGAGCGGTCGACGAGGCGGCAGAGCGCCTCGGGCGGCTCGACATCGCCGTCTGCAACGCCGGGACGATGTTCCGGGCGCCGGCGCTGGAGCTCCCGCTCGAGGAGTGGCGACGCGTCCTCGACGTCAACCTGACGGGCGCGTTCGTGGTGTCGCGCGCCGCCGCGCGGCGTTTCGTCGCGCAGGGCGAGGGCGGACGCATCGTCCACATCGCCTCGCTGATGTCGTTCCACGCGGGGATCAACACCGCCGCGTACGCGGCGAGCAAGGGCGGGGTCGCGCAGCTCGCGAAGGCGCAGGCGAACGAGTGGGCGCCGCTCGGCATTCGCGTGAACGCCGTCGCGCCCGGCTGGGTGGAGACGGACCTCACGACGGCGCTCCGCGCGGACGAGCGGCGCTTCGCCGAGATCTCCGCGCGCATTCCCGTCGGCCGCTGGGCGAGGGGAGAGGACATCGCCGGGGCGGTCGTCTTCCTCTGCCTGCCCGAGTCGGAGTACGTGAACGGCCACGTCCTTCCCGTCGACGGGGGCTGGCTCGCGCGCTGACGTGGCGAGAGCGGCGACGTGGGCTGTCCTCGCCGCGGCCGCGGCGCTCGTCGTCACCGCGGCCGTCGATGCGCTGACGCGCGATCAGGATCGGCAGTCGCGCCCGGCGCCAACGAGGCGCTTGCCGACGCGAAGAGCGACGATTCCCGCGGCAGCGAGCCTCGCCGACGATATGCGCGCCGCGGGAGCGCGCGGAACACTCGTCTTCGAGGACAGCTCATGCCGCCTGCGCGCCCTGAAGCTGCCCGAGCTCGCGCAGGCGACGGTGCGCGCGATGCCGATCTGCGGCTTCCCACTCGCCCCGGCACGCGCGCCCGCGGGATGCCGGATCGCGCTCGTGGACGCCCTCGCGACGACGCTGGGATCGCTCTCCGCACTCGCGTCCTCGTGCGCCCCGTGGCTCTACGATGCGCTTCGTGCCGCGCTCGCCGATCGCTGTCGGAAGACCGGCGTCGCGGAAGTCACGTGGCGTGCGCCGGCGCAGGTGGCGGCGATCGCGTTCTGTCGCCTGCGGGACGGGAGCAGGCGAGACTACCTCGCGCTGTTCAGGAACCATCGCCTCGCCGCTCCCGTCTCGGGTCCCCACCAGCGGCTGCGCGAGCTTCGGATGAGCCCGCGCGGTCGCTACGTGTCCGCCCTGGTCGGTCGAGCGCGCCCCCTCGTCCTCGACCGCGGCCGTCCAGTCCACCTCCCGGCGGCCTTCCCAGCGACTCGCGCCGTCGCCTGGTCGCCCGACGAGCGCTGGCTCGCCGTCGGGACGAAGCGCGGCGTCTACGTCTTCCTGTCGCGCGGGGGGCGAGCGCGCCTCCACTACCTCCCCGTCGACGCGTTCGACCTCGCATGGCGAAAGCGGAGCTGAGCGGGCAACGCGAGCGGGCCGAGCGGCTGCGGGCGCTCCATCGGCCGCCGCCGATCCTCGTCCTGCCCAACGCCTGGGACGTGGCGAGCGCCCTCGTCTTCGCGGCGCTTCCCGGGTGCCAGGCGATTGCGACCTCGAGCGCGGGGGCCGCGGTGGCGCTCGGTTACCCGGACGGAGAGGCGATTCCCCGTGACGTCATGCTCGAGGCGGTGGCGCGCATCGCCGCCGCGGTCGAGCTTCCCGTGACGGCCGACCTCGAGGCGGGCTACGGCCCCGCGCCCGAGGACGCGGCGGCGACGGCCGACGGAGCGATCGACGCGGGCGCGGTCGGACTCAACCTCGAGGACGGGACCGGCGACGGAGACGGGCGGCTCGTCGGACCAGCGGCGCACGCGGCGAAGATCCGAGCCGTCCGCGACGTCGCGCGCCGGCGTGACGTTCCGCTCGTCCTCAACGCGCGAGTCGACGTCTACCTGCGGGGCGTCGGCGAGCCGCAGACACGTCTGGAGGAGACGGTCGCGCGAGCGACGGCCTACCGCACGGCGGGCGCCGACTGCATCTTCGTCCCCGGCATCGACGACGCCGACACGATCGCGGCGCTCGTCTCGGCGATCGACGCGCCCGTCAACGTCCTCGCGACGGCCGCGACGCCGCGCGTGCCCGCGCTCGAGCGGCTCGGCGTCGCCCGCGTCAGCGTCGGTTCCGGCCTCTTCCGGTCGGCGCTCGCCTTCGCCGAGCGCGCGGCGAGAGGGGTTCTCGAGCAGGGGAGTTTCGACTTCGTCGCCGATGCTCTCCCCTACTCCGACCTCGCCCGGCTCTTTCGCCGAGAATCAAGGCACCAAACGACCGGAAAGGAGTGAGCGGCATGCCCGTGATCGAGGTGAAGCTGTACGACCATCGGGTGAACGAGGAGACCGTCCCGAAGATGATCGAGAGGCTGACGGACGCGCTCGCCGAGTCGAGCGGCGCCTCCAAGGACCACATCCAGGTGATCATCCAGGGCGTGTCCCCGAAGCACTGGGGCACGGCCGGGAAGCCCGCCGGCTAGCTGCGACGAGCGCGCGCCCGCGCGGGCTCGGTTCGCCGCGCTGCGGGGTCAGACCCCCTTGAGGGTTACTCGAGGGTTGGGCATGGGCGGTCGGCTGGGGCAAACGGCGCCGCCGCGGAAAGGGGGACGTTGTGCCGCTGATCGAGGTGAAGCTGTTCGACTTTCGACTGGACGAGGAGACGACTCGGACGCTGATCAAGAACCTGACCGACGCACTCTGCGCCGCGACGACCGAGGGCCTTCGGGAGCACACGTGGGTGATCGTCGAGGGCCACTCGCCGAAGAACTGGGGCCTCGCCGGAGAGCCCTGGCCCGTGGAGAAGACGCCGCCGGCGTAGGCGACGGACGGCGTCCTGGTGCCGGCCCGGCAGCGAACCCAGCCTACGCCCGCCCGACATGTCTCGGGGGGGACCGCGAGGCAGGAGCGGCGGTGAGCGAACCGATGCCTGAGCTCAGGCCTCCCCGCCGCTGCGGTCACCGTCGGCGAGGACGAGCTCGACCGCCGCCCCGCCCGGAACGACGGCGGCCGTCTCGCGCGCGTGCAGCAGGGTTGTCTGCACGATCCGTTTCGCGCGGGCGAAGTTGTCGAGCGCGGTCGGGACCGGCCCGACGCCGCGGCCGCGCGCGTAGGCCGCGGCGTTGCGGCCGATCGCGCGGTACGAGTCGAGGTCGTAGAGCGGCGCCATCCCGAAGAGTTCGAGGTTGTCGAGCGGCTGGAGATCGGCGCGGTGGATGATCGCCGTTCCCTTCGACTGGACCCCGACGGCGACGCCCGAGCCCGAGAGGCGAGCTCCGTCATGACCGATGAAGGCGACGTCGGAGGTGCGTCGGACGCGGACGACCCGCGGCACGGCACCGCTCTCGCGCACGCCCGCGACGAGCGCGCGGAGGACGTCCCGATGCCGTAAGCCGCCGATCGTCGCCTGGATCTCCACCCCGAATGCCGGGCCGACGGCGATCACGACCTCCTCGCTCGGCCCGCCCTCCGTGGCCGCCCCCACCTCCGAGACGACCGGCCGCCCGTCCGCCGCGGCTTCCTCCTCCACGAGCTCGCGCGCCTCGACCTCGTACGGCAGGTGGCGAAGGCGCGTCCAGCGCTCGCCGTCGAGCCGATAGCCGCTCCCCGGCCCGGCGTACCTGTTGGGGTCGTTCACCGCCGCCTCCACGGTGCCGTCGGGGTCGACGATCGCCGCCGTCTGCAGGTAGTCCGCTGAGATTCGCTGCCGCTGGATCCCGAGCACCCCCTCGGCGACGTCGGTGAAGCCGCGTCGGTCGAGCTCGCGCGCGACGTCGAGACCGCTAATCCCTTCGGCGAGTACGCGGTCGGCAGCGGCGACGTCGGCGGCACGATCGCGGTCGCGCACGTCGCGGCTGTCGTACCCATACGTCGCCGCCTCAACTTCCTCGTCGGTAACGGGCGGAAAGTCGAAGGCGTCGAAGACGGCTTGGATGCCACGCGCCGCCTTCTCGCGCACCGCGATGACGTCCTCTTCCGCGACCGGCTCGATCCCGGCGTCCACCTGCCAGTCGCGCTGAATCGTGAGCCACTCGTCGAGGTCGTCCGCGTCGTAGTTCCCTCCGCCGAAGGTGTTGTCGCGCCGCGGCATGACGCTGTATCCCGATGTGACGAAATCCGTCCCCGGCAGGAACTGCCCCATCAGCTTGGCCGTGCGCCGAATCGGCGAGTGAGACGCGACCGCGTCGTTGCCGGACGCCACCTCGAGATCGAGCCACGCGGCGAGCAGGTTCTCGGCGAGGATCTCGCGCGCGCCGCCCGGCACGCTGAGAACGAGCGCGACGCAACTGATCGCGCCGTTCTGGACACCCTGCGAGCCCGCCGCCCGGATGAGCGATAAGCAGCGCGCCTCGAGGTAGAGCATCGAGCACGCGTGAGCGTGGCCCATCAGGGCCTCCGAGCCCCCGCCGGAAGTGAACCGGACCTTCGTTCCGCGCGATGCGTACGCGGAGGCGAGAAACGCCTTCGACCAGGGTGTGTCATCGCCGTGCACGAACACCGGCTCCGTCCCGTAGACCGAGAGCGTCTCGGCGTAGGTCACCAGCCCCTGGATTGCGAGCTGGAGGTTGCGCCGCTCCTCCACCGCGCACTGCGTCAGCACGCCGTGGCGGCCGGCCTGCGAGCCGACGAGGATCGCCATCGCGTTCAGCGGCGCATACCGGGAGACGCCGACGGTCGTCTCCACCTCGGCGAACCCGCGGGCGGCCGCCTCGGCAGCGTCCGCCGCGAGCAGCGCCGGGTTCTCCTTGAGGTTCGTGACGTGGGCCTGGTTCGCGGGCCGGCGTCGCGCGCGCAGCTTCTTGAGCGCGAACATCATCTCGACGGGATCGAGCAGCGAGACCACGCGCGCGAGACGCGCCGGAGTGAGCCCGCGCGAAAGGCGGACGAGCTCCTCCCGCGGGACGGCGACGTCGACGAGACGGCGCGCCAGCTCGACGTCATCGAGCAGCATCGCCTCAACGGCGACGTCGGCGTCGATCCCGTGGCGTGCGAGGAAGTGGTCGATCGCGTCGAAGTCAGCCTCGCGGCGCCCGTCGATCGCGACCACAGCGCCGTCGTCGAGCTCGAGCCCCGGGTCCGGGTCTCCCGGCCCGTTCATGGCGATCAGGCCGAGCTCGGGCTGCGGCGAGATCAGGACCTCGCGCCGGAGCTCGCGCCCCTCGCGGGCGCGAAAGCGCTCAGATCGCCGCCCGCTCACCGCTCCGCAGGAGCCCCCGCGCTTCGTAGACCTCGCGCGCCTCGCGGACGAAGGCGGCGCAGAGCGGCGCCGCATGCCTCCCCTCGAGGCGCTCGGCCCACGCCTCGAGCTCGGCACCGGTCGAGCGGTGGGGTCGCAGCGCTGTGTAGACCG
>JALZFG010000056.1 GCA_030861645.1 Actinomycetota bacterium | reverse complement strand
CCTCGCGGCTGACGCGCCCGACGCGCGCGCCGGTGACGACCGTGATCCCCTCGTCGGCGAACGCGTCTTCGAGCACGGCGCTCGCCTCGGGCTCCTCGAACGGCGCGACCCGGTCGAGCATCTCGAGAACCGTCACCTCCGAGCCGAGGCGGCTGAAGAGCTGGGCGAACTCGAGCCCGACGTAGTTCCCGCCGACCACGGCTAGCCGCCTCGGCAGCTCGGTCAGCTCCAGGGCGCTGGTTGAGGTAAGGAAGCCCGCCTCGGCGAGCCCCTCGATCGGCGGCACGGCCGGGGAAGCCCCGGCCGCGAGCAGGTAGCGATCCGCATGCAGCGGCTGACCGTCAACGAGCAGCGTGTTCGGATCGGCGAAGCACGCCGTCCCCTGGACGAGCTCGAAGCCGTAGTGCTCGAGCAGGTCGAGGTAGCGCTCCCGCCGCAGCGAGCGCACGATCTCATCCTTACCCGCCACGATCGCCTCCAGCTCGACGCCATCTGCCGAAGTGACGACGCGCGGGAAGCGATTCTGCGCCGCACGGTACTGCTGAGCCGCGGCCGCCAGCTCGGCCTTGGAGGGAATGCAGCCGACGTTCACGCAGGTGCCGCCGACAATGCCGCGCTCGACCATCGCCACCTGCGCCCCGAGCTCGCTGGCGCGGATCGCGGCCGAGAAGGCGGCCGCGCCGGAGCCGACGATCGCAAGATCAAATGAGTCGCTAGTCATGTTCGTTTCCTCCAGGCGCGCGGCTGCTTGCGCGAAAACACCAGACACATTAGACTTTACTGATATCAGAAAAGGAGGCTAGCAATTTCGCAATTCGCGCCCTTCCGTCTCCCTGAGGCCCCGGCGAGGACCGACCTCGTCGCCAAGTACTTCCGCGGCCTCGGCGACCCCACCCGGCTACAGATCCTGCAACTGCTGCGAGAAGAGGGCGAGCTCTCGGTCGGAGAGCTCGTCGCGCGGCTCGGGATCGCGCAGCCGAAGGTCTCCAACCACCTCGCCTGCCTTCGCTGGTGCGGCTTCATCGACGCACGCCGCGAACACCGCACCGTCTACAACCGCATCGCCGACGAGCGGGTCATCGGCATGCTCGAGCTTGCGCACGCGCTGCTCGAGGACAACGAGGAGCACGTCGCCGCCTGCTGCAGGATCGATGATTGACGAGCCAGCAACCCGTCGCTCCGGATCGTCTGAGGAGCTGATGACTGTCGGCGCGCTCGCCGCCCGAACCGGCATGTCGCCGAAGGCGATCCGCGAGTTCGAAGGCATCGGCCTGATCTACTCGGCCGGCCGCAGCGAGGCCAACTACCGCCTCTTCGACGAGGCGGCGATCTGGTGCGTGCAGGTGATCGCGAATCTCCGCGCGCTCGGGCTGACGATCAAGCAGATCCAGCAGCTGGCCGCCGTCTATCTCGACCGGCCGGATGAGCCGATCGGGCCCCGATTGGCAGACCTCCTTGACCAAACCGAACAGCGGATCGAGCAGCGCCGCGAGCAGCTCGATCTCATCCAGCGCCGGATCCGCGACTTCCGCACTGCGAACAAAGAGGCCCTCGCCGGTCGCTCCGACGCTGATCTGGCGAGCGCGGATTTGCGCCGCACGCGAGCCGCTTGACCTTCCCCCTAGGGGCAAGCCCTAGCCTCCCGCTAAATGCTGAAGGGAGGACAAACGATGAAACTGAAAGACCGGAGAATCGGCCCGATCGGAATATCGACCCGACTCCTCGCGGCCGCCGGGCTGCTCTACCTCGCGTTCTTTGACGGCAGAGGCTGGGGCCTCGAGTGGTACGACGTCGCGGTCGGCCTTGCCGTCCTGCCGGCAGCCTCGCTTGCTTTCGGACTCGCAGCGCGCCGCTACGCGAGTGGCCCCGTACGCTTCATGGGTTCAGCCGGCACGACCGCGAACTGCCTGCTCCTGGTGGCGCTCGGCGTCAATCCCTACACCGCGGGTGGGGCTGCGCTCTTCTACGGAGCGACGCTGCTCCTCGCCACCTGGCGTGACCAGCCCGGCTGCGAAGGGACCGTCGTCTCGAACGTGATCCTCGGGCGCGACGACCAGATCGGCTGCCCGCTCTTCTCGCCGATCGACGAGGCTGAGACGCGGCTCGCGGCGCGGAAGGCGGGCCGCCGCCAGTACCCCGAGGACGCCCAAGGTCGGGTTCAAGCATGAGCGCGGACAGCATCCGGACTGCCTTCGAAGCGCTCGGCGCCGGCGACGTCGAGCCGCTCGTCGCGTTGATGCACCCGGACCTTGAGTGGCGGGGCCGGCGCACGTGGCGGTTCTGGAAACCCGTCCCTTCTTGACACGGCCCGGATGAGGCCCGTGCGGTGCTCAAGGGAACGATCGAATGGCGCGAGCGAGCAGGCGACCACGACCTCCGGGTCGAGCGAGTCGAGCAGCGGAGCGGCCGCGTCGTGGTCGTCATCTCGTGGGCCGATCGCCACGGCACGCGGCACGAGTGGGCGCATGACCTGCGCTTCCGCGACGGGTTGATCGTCGACATGGAGGATTACGCCAGCGGCGACCGCGCTCTCCGCGCGCTGCGGCGTCGACGCGCCTAGACGCCCGGCAGACCCGGCCTCTCCACGCCGCCGGCTTGCGAGGTCCGTCGCGCCTCTTGCACCATCGCGGTCGTTGGACTGACATGCACCGTGAAGCTGCGGCCCACACTCCGACCGCACCCGGTCTTGACATATCGACGGTGGTCGATATATTGGTGTGCGTCGATACGAGGTGGCGCTGATGCTGAGGTTGCTGAGGAAGTCGAAGGGCTTCGCGGTGGAGTTCTGTGACCGGTGCTCGCGTGTCTGCGATGCGGCGTGCCGCTCTGCGGCCGTGCGCGAGCGGGCGCGGGCGCAGGTGTTGCGCTACGGCGGGCGGCTGGTATGAGCGCGCTTGAGGCGCCGGTTGTCTGCTGTGCGCCGCTGGCGGCGCCGACGCTGGACGAGGATCAGGCGACAGCGACGGCGGAGCTGTTCAAGGCGCTCGCCGATCCGGCGCGGGTGCGGATCGTGAACACGATCGCGACCGCGGGCGAGCCGGTCTGCGCATGCGAGTTCGAGCCAGCGCTCGGGTTGTCGCAGCCGACGGTGAGTCATCACCTGAAGAAGTTGACCGAGGCTGGGCTGCTCGAGCGAGAGCAGCGCGGTAAGTGGGCCTATTTCTCGTTAAAGCGCGACGCCGTGGAGACGCTGGCGGCGGTCGCCGACCTGAAAGGAGTGTGCTGCTGATGGCGACGACGGCTGACGAGCTGCGCGAGGAGGTGCGGCGCCGCTACGCGGAGTCCGCACGAGCTGTGACCGAGGGAACGGGCACGGCGAGTTGTGGCGGCGGATCGTGTTGCGTCGACGGTGAGAGTGACGCGGCGATGTTCGGCGACGCGCTCTACGACGCGGAGCAGCGTGGCGAGCTACCGGAGGCGGCGACGCTGGCCTCGCTCGGCTGTGGCAACCCGATCGCGGTCGCGGAGCTGCGCGAGGGGGAGACGGTGCTCGACCTCGGCTCGGGGGGCGGCATCGACGTGATCCTGTCGGCGAAGCGTGTTGGACCGACCGGCGTCGCCTATGGGCTCGACATGACCGACGAGATGCTCGCGCTCGCGCAGCAAAACGCGCGCGAGGCGGGCGTGGCGAACGTCCACTTCCTCAAGGGCGTGATCGAACAGGTCCCTCTGCCGGCGAACTCCGTCGACGTGGTGATCTCGAACTGCGTGATCAACCTCTCCGTCGACAAGCCAGCGGTCCTGACAGAGATCGCGCGCGTGCTGAAGCCGGGCGGGCGGATCGGGATCAGCGACGTCGTCGCCGAGGACCGGCTCTCACTGGAGGAGCGGGCCGAGCGGGGTAGCTATGTCGGCTGCATAGCCGGCGCGCTCTCGAAGGGCGAGTACGAAGCCGGGCTCGAGGCGGCCGGGTTCGAGCAGATCTCGGTCGAGTTCACGCACCAGGTTGCCGACGGCATGCACGGTGCGATCGTGAAGGCGATCAAGACGTACGCGCCAGCGCGTAAGGGTCTGCCGGTCGTGCAACCGTCCGCCGAAGCCGGCTGCTGCTGAAGCCGCACGACGGAGCGATCACGTGAACGTCCTCTTCGTTTGCGTGCATAACGCCGGCCGTTCGCAGATGTCGGAGGCGTTCTTCAAGCAGGCGGGGGACGGACGCCCACCAGGCTCGCTCGGCAGGCACCCAGCCCACGGAGCGTGTTCACCCAGCGGTGGTCGAGGCGATGCGCCAACTTGGCATCGACCTCTCGCAACGCCACCCGCGCAAGTTCGAACGCGCGGACGTCGAGTGGGCGGACGTCGTCGTCACGATGGGCTGCGGCGATGCCTGTCCCTATATCCCCGGCAAGCGCTACATGGACTGGCAGCTCGCGGACCCAGCCGGGCTCGCGGTCGACGAGGTGCGCGCCGTGCGTGACGAGATCGCCCAACGCATCGAGCGGCTTCTCGAGGACCTCCAGGACTAACGGCCCCGGTCTAGCAGCCGCGAGCGCCCCGCATAAGCTGCGGCACGATTGCGCGGACGCCAGCGCGTGGGAGAGTCGCGCGGTCAAGTCCTGTGGGCCTTCGGGTTCGCAGGACTTGGCGCTTCTTGCGGAGCAAGGGAAGTGACCCCCTCCCTTTCTTGGTGGGGGTGCACCCTTACCATCGCTTCTGCCAGCGATCCGCGGCTCCCGATCGTCGTGTTCGAGAGGACGACCGATTTGTAGGTCACCGCAGGCCATATGCACTGCGGCGCGCGCTAAATGGTGCGCGGCCGCCAGGGCTCGTGCTCGTGCGCGAGCCAGACGAGCTCGGGCTCGAGCGCGCGCACCCGCAGTTGGCCCTCGGTGCGCGGCTCGTCGAGCTCGCCGAACCAAACAGCCACGTCGCCGCCGAGGACGACCCGACGCCCGCGCGTCTCGACGACGACCACCTGCATGCCGCGCGTGTGGCCCGGCGCGGCGACGAGGCGGAGCCCGGGCAGGAGCTCGAGCTCGCCGTCGACCGGCTCGTAGTGCACGCCGGGCGCCTCGACCCACTCGCGGATCGTGTAGTCGTCCTCCGTGCGCGCGTCCTCGAGCTCCTGCCGCTGCACGTAGATCGGCCGTCCGGCGAAGAGGTGGTTGCCGCCGCAGTGGTCCCAGTGCAGGTGCGTGTTGACGACGACGTCGACGCCGGCGAGGTCGAAGGCTTGCTCGCTCAGCGGGACGAGGCGGGGGTCCATGTCGGCCACCGCCGGGTGCAGCTCCGTCATGCCGGTGTCGACCAACACGCGGGCGTCGGGATGGTCGATGACGTGGACGTAGACCG
>JALZFG010000515.1 GCA_030861645.1 Actinomycetota bacterium | reverse complement strand
TACCGGCTGCCGGCGCTCGCGCAGGCGCTTGCGCCGGGCCTTCTCGCGAGAGCGGCCTCGCCGGGGGACTACCGGCGGCCGACGAGGTAGGCGCGGAAGTGATCGACGAGGGAACGGGGAGCGGATCCCGGCTCGCTGTCGAGGAGGAACCGGGCGAGGCGCCGTGCTTCCGCGTCCTCGAGCGACACGGCGGCCTCGGCGCGGTCAGCGCGGTCGACCCACGCGCTCACGCGAACGTGGCGCTGCTCGACCAGCGGGGCGAGGTAGCGCGACGCGCGTAGCGACTTCCCGCGGTCGCGCACGATCCCCGGATGTGACGGGAAGAACTCGACGAGCTTCAGCCGCTGCGGCGCGCCACACCACGGGCAGTACCGGAAGGGAGCCGGCGACGGACCCACGGCAGCGCGCGCAGACGTGCACCGAAGGGCCGAAGCGTCCAGCGCGACGTCGCGAGCGCCAACTGCGGCGAGCTACGCTGAGTGCGAGGTGAGGATCGATTTCCTCTACTGGCAAGGCTGCCCGTCGCATCCGGAGGCGCGGGCGCTGCTCGAGGAGGTACTCGCGAGCCGCGGCGTGAGGGCCAGCGTCGAGGTGACGGAGGTGCGCTCGGACGAGGAGGCCGAGCGGCTTCGCTTCCCCGGGTCGCCGACGATCCGCGTCGACGGCCGCGATGTGGATCCTGACGGTGCGATGGCTCCTCCGGCGCTCACGTGTCGGATCTACCACCGCCCCGACGGCCGCGTCTCGCCGATCCCCTCGCGCGAGCAGCTCGAGGCGGCCCTCGCGTGACCCTTCCGCTCGGCTCGCAGGCACCGGCCTTCGAGCTCCCCGGTGTCGACAGGCGCAACCACACGCTCGCCGAGTACGCCGAGGCGCCGGCGCTTGCGGTCATTTGGTCGTGCAACCACTGCCCCTACGTGCAGGCCTGGGAAGGGCGAATGATCGAGCTTCAGCGCGAGTACGGCGACCGGGGCGTTCGCCTCGTCGCGGTCAACTCGAACGACACCGACCGCTACCCCGCGGACTCGTTCGATGCGATGCGTGAGCGCGCCCGCGAGCGCGGCTTCAACTTCGACTACCTCTTCGACGCGGACCAGTCGGTGGCTCGCGCGTACGGCCCGCAGCGGACGCCCGAGGTGTTTCTGTTCGACGGCGAGCGCCGGCTCGTGTACCACGGAGCGATCGACGACTCGTACGACGAGGACCGCGTCTCGCGGCGCTACCTGCGCGACGCGCTCGAGGCCGCGCTTGCCGGGCGGGAGCCGCCGGTCGCCGACACAGCCCCCGTCGGGTGCACCGTCAAGTGGCGCTGAAATCGCCTGAGCAGCACGGTCGCGGGGCGCGACAGGCCGGCGACGGCCACGATCGCGGCGCTCCGGCAACGGAAGGGCTCTTGCCGGCGGTCGCGGCGGCGCGGTACTGTCGCCGTCCGTGAAGATCTCGTACGAGGGCAAAGTCGCCGTCGTCGTCGGTGCCACGAGCGGCATCGGGCGGGCGACTGCGATCGCGTTCGCGCGGGCCGGGGCGAAGGTCGTTGTCGCAGGCCGCCGCGACGAGGAGGGCGGGGAGGTCGTGCGACAGATCGAGGCGGCCGACGGCGAGGCGACCTTCGTGCGCACCGACGTGACGAGCGAGGAGCAGGTGGCCGCGCTGATGGACACGGCCGTGGAGACCTACGGCGGGCTCGACTGCGCCTTCAACAACGCCGGGCGCGAGGTCAACATGGGCGTGGCCGACGCCGCGGTGGAAGACTTCGAAGCCGAGGTCGACACGAATACGCGCGGTGTGCTGCTCTGCCTCAAGCACGAGATCCGCGTCATGCGGGAGCGAGGCAGCGGGGCGATCGTCAACACCAGCTCGGTGTCTGGACTCGTCCCCACGGCCGCGCAGGCGATCTACGGGTTGAGCAAGGCGGGCATCACCTACCTGACGCGCTCCGCCGCGGCCGAGGTGGGCAAGCAGGGCATCCGCGTCAACGAGATCGCGCCCGCGCTGCTCATGTCCGACATGGTCAAGGCCTACTTCGAGGGCCCGAACGCCGTCCCGCTTGAGCCCGTGATCGCCAAGCTCGCGCTCGACCATGTCGGGCAGCCGGAGGACGGCGCGGCGGCGGTGCTCTTCTTGTGCTCGGAGCAGGCCAGCTACATCACCGGGGTCGTGCTGCCGGTGGATGGCGGATTCCTCCTGCACAACGCCGGGTCGGCGTAGTCAGCCGAAGGGCTCGGCTCACAGCGTCGCGTCGGTGGTCCGCGGCCTGAGCCGGTCGGGGTTCGCGGCGAGGAACTCCTCGGCGCGCCGGAGGTCCTTCGGCGTGTTCACCGTGATCCACACGCCTTCGTGCCGGAAGGCCCGCAGGCGTCCTTCAGCCGCCAGTGCCGGGAAGGTGGAGGTCTCGTGGTCACCGCGCTCGGGCAGTCGCGCGACGGCCTCCTCGTCGAGCACGTAGACGCCGCAGCTGACCCAGAAGGGGAGCCGGGGCGCCTCGCGAAAACCGGTGACGACGTCGTCGTCGGCGA
>JALZFG010000513.1 GCA_030861645.1 Actinomycetota bacterium | reverse complement strand
CATCGACTTCGTCGGGCCGTTCGTCGGGGACCGCGAACGCGAGCGGGAAGTTCCGTACTGGTGCGGTCAGGAGAGCGTTACGTTCGTAGCATGGGAGGGAGCTCGTGTGTGACGCTTCTCGCTCTCTTTGCGGCCGCGATTATTGTCGTCGTACCCGGCGGACCGGGGACGTCCGCGGCCGCAAAGGCCTGATCGCGTTCGCGAGCGGTGGCGACGCCAAGTGAAGTCCCGGCCCGCCGCGTAGACGGTGATGGCCGAGGACGCGACTGAGCTGCCGCCGCCCGCGGTCGAGGAGGCCCGGCGCGTCCGCGCTGGCGCCGAGGAGCACGTCGATCTCCTCCTCGCCGACCTCGAGCGCTGGGTGAACACCGATACACCGAGCCTCGACGTCGCCGCCGTCGATCGGTTCGCGGCCGCCCTCGCCGCAACGCTCGAGGAGTACGGTCTGCGCGCCGAGCTCGTCGCAGCAGGCGACAGCGGCCTCTACCTGCACGCCCATCTCAGCGGCCACGGACTCGCGCGGATCGCGCTTCTCTGCCACCACGACACCGTCTTTCCTCGAGGGACTGCGCTCGCGCATCCCTTCAGGCGGGAGGGCGACCATGTCCTCGGGCCGGGCGTGGCCGACATGAAGGGAGGAATCGCCGTCGCGGCTCACGCCGCCCGCCTGCTTGCGCTTGGGCGGCGGCCCTTCGCGCGCCTCGAGCTCGTGTCAGCGCCCGACGAGGAGCCGCGCATGGTCGCGCCCGCGACGCTCGAGCGCCTCGCCGGCTTCGACGCCGTTCTCTGTCTCGAGTGCGGACGTCCGGACCACTCGATCGTCTCCGCACGCAAGGGCGGGCGCTGGATCCGTCTGGAGGCAACGGGCTCTCCCGCGCACGCCGGGGTCGATCCCGACGCTGGGCGAAACGCCGTCATCGCTCTTTGTCGCGAGGCGCTTCGCCTCGCAGACTTCCACCGCAGCCGGCCGGATCTCACCCTGCAGGTGACGGAGCTCCACGGTGGGGAGGCGAAGAACGTCGTTCCCATGAGCGCGCGGCTCACGGCGGACGTCAGGGCGGCGACCGGAGCCGATCTCCAGTGGGCGCTCGAGCAGGTCTCGAGGACCGGCCACCACGAGGGAGTCGTGATCGAAGTGGCAGACCTCGGCGGGCCTCCCGCATTCGAGCGGACGCCTGCCGTCGCCGCGCTCGCCCGCGCTGCGATCGCCCTCGGCGCCGAGCTCGGGCACCGCTTCGGAGAGACGACGACGGGCGGCGTCTCCGACGGCTCCTGGACGGCTGCGGCCGGGATCCCGACCCTCGACGGCCTCGGCCCGGCCGGAGGCCTCGACCACACCCCAGCCGAGTACGCCGAGGTCTCGACCTTCGCACCCCGCTGCGGCGTCGTCGCCGGTCTCGTCGCCGCCCTCGACAGCGGCCTTCTCGCCACCGTCGCGAGGCCGAGCGGCCACTCAGGAGCCCAGCGCGCAGTCGGTACTTGAGGAAGTGCTAGCGCCCCTCTCGCCGGCCGAGCACGAAGACGAGGACTGCGCCGATCGCCGCCACGGCCCCCGAAAGCGCCATGACGCCTGTCAGTCCGTAGGAGAAGGCCTCGGCCGCGTCGGCAACGAGCACGCGGGCGGTCGCGGGCGGGAAACGAGACAGAGCGTCGGCCGCGGAAGCCGATCCGGAAAGGAGGGCGGTCACGTCGGCGATGTCCGCCCGAGAGAGCGGCTGCTCGAGCGCGTCCAGCCTTCGATTCTGAAGCGAAGTGAACACGGCGCCGCTTGTTGCGACGCCAAACGTTGCGCCGACCATGCGGGTCATCAGCAGCGCACCCGCCGCCATCCCTGCCTTCGCAGCCGGCACGGCGTTGAGGGCGGCCGCCGTCATTGGCGCGAACGCAACGCCGATTCCGGTGCCGACAACGGCGAGCGCAGCGAGCACGAGCTCCAGCGCCGGATCACGGACCGCGAGCACGGCGAGGCCTGCCGCCGCGAGCGCGAGGCCGGCCGCCATCGGCAGCCGCGTTCCCACACGTTCCACGATGCGGCCGGTCGCGAGCGACGTCAGCGCCCAGAGCACCGTGCATGGGAGGAGCAGTACACCCGAGACGAGCGTCGAGTCGTCGCGGACGTGCTGAAAGTCGAGCGGGAGGAAGAAGAGCGCGGCCCAGGCGACGAAGGCGAGGACGAAGCTCGCGATGACGGCGCCGAGGAAACGGCCGTTTGCGAAGAGCGCGAGCTCGAGCAGCGGAACCGACGCGCGCCGCTCGATCACGACGAACGCCGGCACGGCGACGAGGACGACGCCGGCTACGATTGCGCTCGCCGCCGACGCGATCCCCCAGCTCCCGACCTGGATGAGCAGGCTGACGAGCGCGACGAGCGCGACAGCGCTCATGACGACGCCGCCGATATCGATCGAGCGCGGTGCCGTCTCGTCGCGCGACTCCCGGACCGCCGCGAAGGCGATCGCGAACGACCCAAGCGCGAACGGGACGAGCAAGACGAAGATCCACCGCCAGCTCGCGCTCTCGACGACGGAACCGCCCACGAGTGGCCCCGCCGCGAGGCCGAGCGCCGCCACCGCCGTCCAGATCGCGAGCGCCCGGCTCCGCTCCTCGGGCGCGAAGGCGTCGCTGAGGATCGCAAGCGAGACGGTGTAAACGGCCGCCGCGCCGAGCCCTTGCACGGCTCGCGTCGCGACCAGCACCTCGACGCTCGGCGCGAGCGCCGCCACTGCAGCGGCGGCGGTGAAGGCGAGCACGCCGGCGAGGTAGACGCGCTT
>JALZFG010000510.1 GCA_030861645.1 Actinomycetota bacterium | reverse complement strand
GCATCGGGCCGAGCAGATGCGAGCCGCACCGCTCGTGCTCTCTGCTCCGCTCCTCGCCGTGCTCGTAGCTTCCGATCACGACGTGTTCCGCGCCGTGGTACGCGGCGAGGGCCGAGCCGCGCAGGGCGACAGCCGCCGGGACGAGCGCGAGCCCCGAGGTCAGGAGCTCGCGGGGGATCGGGCGCAGCCGCGTCGACTCGCGGACGAGCCGGACGGCGGTCGCGGTCGCGAGCATCGCGACGATCACCGCGGGGCGCTCGAACGGCAGGCGGGCCTGCGGCAGCGCCCGGCGCATCTGCGGCAGGACGGCGATCGCCTCCAGCAGCCGTGCGGGGCCGCGAAGGAACGGATGGTCGAGCTCGGTCGTCCGAAACCGCTTCTTTGCGCCCGCGACCTTCAACTTGCCGTCGGGCCTCCGTATCGCCGCCGCCCACGCCGTCGGCCCGTGCACGAGCACGCCGTTCGCGAGCGCCATCCCGCCGAGCCGGAGCTTTTCTTGCGTCACCCCGAAAGGGTAGCGGCCGAACCCTCGACCAACCCTCAAGGGGGTCCGACCCACCACCGCTCGCGGCGAGAGGGCAGCGGGCGAACTCTCAACCTCCCTCAAGGGGGTCTGACCCCGCCGGGGCGCCCACCGCGCGCGCGAGTTGGCGCAGGAACCGCACGCCGAGCTCGAGGTCGTCGACCGCGATCCGCTCGTCCGCCGAATGGATCAGCCGGTCTGCAAGCTCGGGCGCCATCGTGCGCAGTGGGAAGAAGCCGTAGGCGACCGTACCGAAGCGCTGGCGCACCCAGTGGCTGTCGGTGAAGCCCGCGACGGCGATCGGCGCAACGTCGGCGCCGGGTTCGAGCCGGCGCACGAACGTCCTGACTGCCTCCCAGAACACGGGGTCGAGCGGCGAGCGCGTTCCGCCGTATGCCTGCCCCCACTCGAGGTCGTACTCGCCCGGCCCGAGCACCCGGCGCACGATCGCGGCGGCATCATCCTCGCTCTGACCGGGCAACAGCCGCGTGTCGACCGTGATCTCGCACCGGCCGGGAATCACGTTGCGCTTCCTCGAGGCCTCGATCATCGTCGGTGAGAACGTGAGCGAAAGCAGCGGCTCGAGCGTCTCGGCGGCGAAGGGGCTGATCTCCCTTGCGCGGTCGAGCGCCTCGTGCGGCGGCGGAACCTCGCCGAGCAAAACCTCGAGGAAGCGCTCGCTCTCCGGCCCGAGCACCGGCTCCGGCTTGAACGCGCCGAGGCGCTCGATCAGCGGCGCTGCCTTCACGAGCGCGTTGTCCGCGATCCCAGGCTTTGAGCCGTGGCCGCTGCGACCGTGGACGACGAGCCGTAGCGGCGAGCTTCGCTTCTCCGCCGTCGAGCAGAGGTACACGACGCGGTCGCCGACCTCGACGCGGTCGCCCGCGCCCTCGTTGATCGCGTACTCCGCCTCGACGGCCTCGGGGTGGTGCTCGCACAGCCACGGGAGCCCGTATTGCGGGTCCTCGCCGACCTCCTCGTCCGCGGCGGCGACGAAGACGAGGTCGCCGGCGGGCTCGAACCCCTCGCGCGCGAGCGAGGCCATGGCAACGGCGCTCGCCGCGACTTGGCCCTTCATGTCGAGCGCGCCGCGCCCCCAGACGTGGCCGTCGTGGAGCTCTCCCGACCAGGGATCGACACTCCACTCGTGCGGGTCGGCGAGGACGGTGTCCGTGTGCGAGAGCAGGAGCAACCGCGGCCGACGGCCCCGTCCAGGGATGCGGGCAACGAGGTTCGCGCGCTCGGGGACGCGAGCGTAGAGGTCGCAGCGCACGCCGTGCGGCTCGAGGTAGTCGCGCAGGAGCTCGGCCGCCGGCGTCTCGTTCCCCGGCGGGTTCACGGTGTCGAGCCGGATCAGCTCCTGGAGAAGCCGGACGGCCTCGTCGCGGAGCTGCAGCCTTTCCATCAGCGGCGCCTACCGATGACGAGCAGGTAGGGAGCAGGGGCGACAACCCCACCGTCGCCGCGATGGGACTCGAACTCGTCGATGACGGCCGAGGAGAGCTCTCGCCGCCGATCCGGCTCGAGCGACTCCGTCAGCGCCTTGAACGGCCCTGACGCGCCGGCGATCGTCTCCCACGCCTCCTCACCCGAGCGACCGACGAACGGGCTGTCCCCCTCCTCGAAGCGGAGCTCGAACGCCCCTCCGAGCAGCTCCCGGACGTACTCCTCACGGCCCCAGTCCTCGCGGTCGCCGGCGCCGGGCTCGGGCGGCGGCTGGAAGCGCCTGGTGATCGCGAAGACGCTCACGCCGGGACGCCAGGCCGTCAGCCCGAGTCGGCCGCCCGGCCGGCAAACCCGGGCGAGCTCGCGCGCAACCGCTGCGTGATCGGGCGCGAGGACCGCGCCGACGGCCGACGAGACCACGTCGAAGCTGCGGTCGGCGTACGGCAGGTTTTCGGCGTCGCCGACGTCATAGCGGACGGAAAGACCCTCCTCGCGCGCGAGCGTTCGCGCCGTCTCGAGAAGCGCAGGTGCCAGATCGACGCCGGTGACGTCCGCACCGGCGCGCGCGGCGCGGAGCGCGACCGCGCCGGTTCCCGTCGCCACGTCGAGCCAGCGTTCCCCCGGCTGCGGCGAGAGCGCAGCGACCAGGTGGTCGTGCATCGGGGCGAGCATCGGCGCGAACCGCTCCCAGGGCGCCGACCCCCACACCTCGCTCAGGCGGGCCTTCAGCTCCTCGAACGGCATCTATCGCCCGTGGCCGGGTATCGGTGCTTCGTCGGGCTCGCCCCGCTTCGCGAGCTCCGTCAGCTCGTTCCGCGCCTGCCAGAGCTCCGGGTAGAGCTTGTGCTTGATCAGACCGCCGAGAAGCTCGACCGGCGTCCCTTGCGTCCCGACCATCTCGTCACCGATCACGCGGGCCACGACCTTGTAGTGGCGCATCCGCCACAGGGTCACCCACTCGTCCCACTCGATCAGGAGCTCGGCGAGCTGGTAGAGCCGCTCGAACTCGCGACCCCGCTGGTAGAGCTCAACGACCGAGAGCCCTTCGCCGCGGCGCAGCTCGTGGAAGGCCTCTGCGAGCGGCGGCGAGACGCGGCGAACCGCGTTGAACCCCGGTGAGTCGAATCCGCTGCCGTGGCCCAGGACCGGCCGAATGAAGCGCGTGTACTCCCAGGGTGACATCTGCTCCAGCATGTCGAGGAGGCGGTGGACGACCTTCATGCAGTCGACGGCGCGCCGCAGGAGGCGGATCCCGGCGTCGAGGTCGCGCGCGCGCAGCAGCTCCGTCGCCTCTTCCAGCTCGAAGGTCGCGAGCTTGAGCCACAGCTCGGACGACTGGTGCACGGTCTGGAAGAGGAGCTCGTCACGGTGCGCCATCTCCTCCGGCGTCTTCTGCAGCGCGAGCAGCTCGTCCGTTCGCAGGTAGCGCTCGTAGTCGCTGGCACCCGGGCCCGGGAGAACCGGCTGGGTGTAGTCCTCGACGGCCATCAGCGGCGTGGCTCGAAGAGGTAGATGCGGTAACCGTCCGGGTCCACGAGCTCGTACGCGACGCCGTACTCCTCGCGCATCGTTTCCCGCGCCGCGACGCCGGCGGCCTGAAGCCTGCCGACCGCCTCGTCGACGTCGCCCACCTCGAAGTTGACGTGGATCGTGCCCGACGACGCCTCGCCGACACGCTCGTGCGACAGGTGCAGGGCGAACTTCGTCCCGCCGAGCATCGCCTCCTGCCAGTCGTGGTCGCCCTCGAGTGGGATCCCGAGCAGGTCGCGATAGAACGCGAGGGAACGCCCCATTTCGCGAACGTAGAGGTAGATCACGTTGATCCGCGAGACGAGCGGCTTCGCGTCGATCGTCATCGAGCGGAGCATACTTCGCGAAATGGAAAACCTGTTCTCCGACGCTGCTGACCAGCGAATCTCCGACGTGGCGCCACTCGCACTGCGAGTGCGACCGCGGACGCTCGACGAGTTCGTCGGTCAGCACCATATTCTCGGCGCGCGCTCCGCGCTTCGGCTCGCGATCGAGGGCGATCGCCTCGGCTCGACGATCTTCTACGGCCCGCCCGGGAGCGGCAAGACGACGCTCGCGCGGATCGTCGCAGCACGGACCGGGGCGGCCTTCGAGGAGCTCTCCGCCGTCTCCGCCTCGGTCGCCGACGTTCGGGCGGTGATCGCTCGCGCGCGCGAACGGCTCGGCGCAAGCGCGCAGCGGACGATTCTCTTCCTCGACGAGATCCACCGCTTCAACAAGGCGCAGCAGGACGCACTCCTTCCGGCCGTCGAGGAGGGTCTCGTCACGCTGATCGGGTCGACGACGGAGAACCCCTACTTCGAGGTCAACTCGGCGCTGCTCAGCCGGCTCCAAGTCTACGAGCTGGAGCCGCTGACGACCGACGATGTCGGCGTCGTCGTGCGACGCGGGGTCGAGGAGCTCCACGCGGACGTCCCCGAGCTTCTCGTCACCCTTATCGCCCGCCGCGCCGGCGGGGACGCCCGCACAGCGCTGAACGTCCTCGAGCTCGCCTGGCAGACAGCGCAGACCGAGGGCGAGGAGCTCGCCGAGCGCCATATCGAGGACGCTGCGCGCAAGCCGCCGCTCGTGTACGACAAGAC
>JALZFG010000509.1 GCA_030861645.1 Actinomycetota bacterium | reverse complement strand
TCCTCTGGGAGCGCGTCCTGCGCGACCGCTCGGGCGGCGCGGCAGAGCCGGACAGCTACGACTGGTCGTGGACGGACGAGCGGCTCGCGCGGCTGCGCTCGCTCGGCCTGCGCCCCGTCGTCGGCCTCGTCCACCACGGCAGCGGACCGCGATCGACGAGCCTGCTCGATTCCGCCTTCCCCGAACGGCTCGCGGCGTACGCGAGAGCCGTCGCCGAGCGGTATCCCTGGGTCGCCGCCTACACACCTGTGAACGAGCCGCTGACGACAGCGCGCTTCAGCGCGCTCTACGGACACTGGTACCCGCATGCCGCCGACGACGCGAGCTTCCTGCGCGCGCTCCTGAACCAATGTCGCGGCGTCGTGCTCGCGACGCAGGCGATCAGAGCCGTCCGCTCGGACGCCGTGCTCGTCCAAACGGACGATCTCGGCAAGACGTTCAGCACGCCGGCCTTGCGCTACCAGGCCGAGTTCGAGAACGAGCGGCGCTGGCTGACGTTCGATCTCCTCTGCGGGCGCGTCGGGCAGGAGCACCCTCTCTGGCGCTGGCTTCGCTCTTCCGGCCTCGAGGAGCGTGAGCTCGCGTGGTTCTCCCAGAACCCCTGTCCGCCCGACGTCATCGGGATCAACCACTACTTGAGCAGCGAGCGGTTCCTGGACGAGGACCTGGATCGCTACCCGAAAGACGCGCACGGGGGCAACGGCCGTGACCGCTACGCCGACGTCCTCGCGGCGCGCGTGCTCGCCGACGGCCCGACGGGCCCGAAGGGTGTGCTGCGCGAAGCGTGGGTGCGCTACGGGCTTCCACTCGCCGTCACTGAGGCGCACAACGGCTGCACGCGCGACGAGCAGCTGCGCTGGCTCGCGGAGGTGTGGGACGCCGCTGCCTCGCTCCGCGCCGAGGGTGTCGCCGTCCGTGCCGTGACCGCGTGGTCCCTCCTCGGTGCCTTCGGCTGGGACGAGCTCGCATGCGGGAGCGGGCGCCGCTACGAGCCGGGCGTGTTCGACGTCCGGAGCCCGAAGCCGCGCGCGACCGCGCTCGCGGCGATGCTCGGAGCGCTTGCCGACCGCGGCGACTACGACCATCCCGTGCTCGACACGCGGGGCTGGTGGCGGACGCCCGAGCGCATCCGCTACGGCCACCTATCGCGCTCGCGGCCTCCCGGTCGCCGCGCGCGCGCCATGCCGCGACACCTCGTCATCGTCGGCGCTCGCGGTACGCTCGGTCGTGCCTTCGCACGGGTGTGCCGCGCCCGGAACCTCCCGCACCATCTGGTCGCGAGGGACGAGCTGGACATCGCGAGCGAGGCCTCCGTCGAGCGGGCGCTCGACGCGCTGCGGCCCTGGGCGGTCGTCAACGCGGCCGGATACGTCCGGGTCGATGACGCCGAGAGCAACGAAGCGCGGTGCTTTCGTGAGAATTCCGACGGCGGCGCGACGCTCGCCGCCGGCTGCAGCCGTCGAGAGCTTGCCCTCGTCACGTTCTCGTCCGACCTCGTGTTCGACGGAAAGAAGGGCTGCCCGTACCTCGAGGACGACGCCATCGCCCCGCTCTCCGTCTACGGCAAAAGCAAGGCAGAAGGCGAGCGGCGCGTCCTCGACACCTACCCGAACGCGCTCGTCGTCCGGACGAGCGCCTTCTTTGGCCCGTGGGACGAGCACAACTTCGTCACCGTCACGCTCGCCGCGCTCGAGCGCGGCGAGGCGGTCGCGGCGGCGGCGGACTGGATTGTCACGCCGACGTACGTGCCGGCGCTCGTCGATGCGACCCTCGACCTGCTGATCGACGGCGAGTCGGGCTTGTGGCACCTCGCGAACCAGGATGCGGTGACGTGGGCCGGGCTGGCGGAGCGGGCGGCCGCGGCCATCGGGGTCGTGCGAGGGCGGATCGAGCCGCGGGCGATGGCCGCCCTCGATCTCGCCGCGCCGCGACCTCGGTACTCGGCGCTCGGGAGCAGGCGCGCGTCGCTGCTGGGACCGCTCGACGAGGTGCTCGAATGCTACGTCCGAGACCCCGAGCGCTCCTCCTCGTCGGCGATGAGCGGCAGGCCGGTGGCCACGACGCGCCTACCCTGCGCCTCGTAGACGACGTCGACCGAATCGTTCTGCCGGTACGTCCCCGCAACGCCGAGCAGGAGCGAGAGCCAGCGCCAGAAGCCGAGTCTCCCCTCCTTCGCGAGCCGGCGGTCGAACACGAGCTGGTCGCCGATGCGCCGAAAGTCGCGGCCGGGCTCCTGAGGAACGCCGTTCACGAAGACCTCGAAGCTCGCGCCGACGCCCGCCGGCAGCTTGACGCGTGTCGACTCTGCCATGTGCATGCCGTAGCGAGCGGACCGGCCGAGCGCCCTCCATAGAATGCCACCGTCCGTGCCGCGCCGATTCCTGATCACGGCCGCCGCAACGATCGCGCTCGCCGTGCTCGTCGGTGTCGGCTTCCTCGCCTGGATCGGCACCGGCCGCGGCCTCGTCCCCGTCCCGGCCGACAGCCCAAACGCCGCCGACATCCGCGACCTCTACGTGTTCGTGGGCGCGTTCGCGACCTTCATCTTCCTCGTCGTCACGGTGCCGCTCGTCACGTTCGCTATCCGCTTCCGCGGAGGCCGGCGCGCGCGCGAGGCGGAAGGACCGCAGATTCGCGGTCACACCAGGCTCGAGCTGTTCTGGACGGCTGTTCCCGTCCTCATTCTCGTCGCGATCGCGACGTTCACGTTCGTCAAGCTGTCCGCTATCTCGAACGCGCCGGCGGCGGGCGCCGCGGGCGCGGTCGACATCACCGTGAGCGGGCGGCAGTTCTACTGGCAATTCGAGTACCCGAACGGCGTGATCGCGATCGATCGCATGCGCGCCCCCGTCGATCGCGTCGTCAACCTCCACATCACGGCGCCGGAGTACGACGTCATCCACAGCTGGTTTATCCCGGCGCTCGGCGGGAAGCGCGACGCGATCCCGGGCAAGACGAACGAGACGTGGTTCCGCGCAAAGCACACAGGGATGTACACCGGGCGCTGCGCTGAGTTCTGCGGAATTCAGCACGCGGCGATGAACGGCAGCGTAGAGGTCATGCCCGGCGACGAGTTCGACCGCTGGCTCGCGCGCGAGGCGCGCGCGCAACAGGAGGGGACGTCCGACCTCGGGGAGCAGAGCTTCCGAGGGGTCTGCGCGAAGTGCCACGGCCTCCAGGGCGAGGGCCGGATCGGGACCAGGCTGCGCGGGAACCCGATTCTCAACGACCCCCAGGCGCTCGAGTCGGTGATTCGCAACGGCGCCAACGTGCGCGGCAAGGTGATGCCGCCCGTCGGGAAGGACTGGAGCGGGCGGCAGATGGACGCGACGATCCGGTACCTCCGGCGGAACGTCTTCCCCGCGGGCGGAGGGACGACGGGTGGCGGTTAGGGCCGAGGCCTATCCCGTCCCCTGGTACCAGGGGCGAATCGCCCGGTGGCTCGTCACCACCGACCACAAGCAGATCGGGATCCTCTACATCGCGACGAGCCTGGTGTTCTTCGTCGCCGGCGGCGTCCTCGCGCTCCTGATCCGGACGCAGCTGATCCACGCGAACACGGACATCTTTGCGCGCGATACGTACAACCAGCTCTTCACGATGCACGGGACGACGATGATCTTCCTCGTCGTCGTCCCGGTCTGGGTCGGCTTCGGGAACTTCCTCGTGCCGCTGATGATCGGCGCGCGCGACATGGCCTTCCCGCGCCTGAACGCCCTCTCGTACTGGCTCTTCCTCGCGGGCGGCGTCGTCCTCTACTCGAGCTGGTTCTCCGAGGGCGGGGCCCCGCGAGCCGGCTGGACGAGCTATCCGCCGCTTTCGGCGCAGATCCCGGGCACCGGGCAGGACCTCTGGATTCTCTCGCTCCACGTGCTCACGCTCTCGTCGCTGGCCAGCGCGATCAACTTCCTCGTCACGATCCACAACATGCGCGCGGCCGGAATGACCTGGATGCGGCTGCCGCTGTTCGTCTGGTCGATCGAGGTCTTCTCGTGGCTGCTCGTGGTCGTGCTACCGGCCCTCTCGGCGGGCCTGACGCTCCTGCTGCTCGACCGGCAGCTGGGGACGCACTTCTTCCTTCCCGAAGAGGGTGGGAACGCGATCCTCTACCAGCACGTCTTCTGGTTCTTCGGCCACCCCGAGG
>JALZFG010000464.1 GCA_030861645.1 Actinomycetota bacterium | reverse complement strand
GTGTTCGTGTTCGTGTTGGTGTTCGTCGCCGTGTTCGTGGCGGCGCCTGTCGTGGTCGCGCCGGTCGCCGTCTTGTTCCCGCGGCCCTTGCCGTTCGCGGCCGGGACGACCTGGCTGAACACGCCGTGCCTGCGCCTGCGCCTGCGTCGTGCCATGGAACAAACCCCCTTCGTGCTTCGGACGATGCGACTTGCACTCCCTGGCCGGATCCACGTCCAACGGTTCCGACTCTGCTCTTACAGAGTGCGAAAGGCGCGATTTCTTGCGCCGTGCCGGCCCTGCGCAAACGGCTTCTAAGATGCCCGGATGGAGCCGCTGTACAGGCCGCAGGGCGTCGAGGAGCGCTGGCAGCGCACCTGGGAGGAGGAGGGGCTGTACGCGGCCGACCCCGACGCCGGCGGCGAGACGTTCGTGGTCATGCACCCGCCGCCGAACATCTCCGGGTCGCTCACGACCGGCCACTGCCTGCAGCTCTCGCTCGAGGACACGCTCGTCCGCTGGCACGGGATGCGCGGCTTCAACACGCTCTTCCAGCCCGGCTACGACCACGCCGGCATCTCCACGTGGGCCGCGATCGGACGCACGCTCGCACAGGAGGGGCGCAGCCAGCGCGACCTCGGCCGCGAAGGCTTCGACGCCTATGTGCAGGACTGGCTCGAGCGCTACGGCGGCACGATCATGAGCCAGTTCCGCCGCCTCGGGGCCTCGCTCGACTACCGGCGCACGCGCTTCACGATGGACCCCGGGTACTACCGCGCGGTCGTTCGGTGGTTCGTCCACCTCTACGAGCGCGGCTGGATCTACCGCGCGAACAGGATCGTCAACTGGTGCCCGCGCGATCGCACGGCGCTCTCGGACCTCGAGGTCGAGCACGAGGAGATCGACGACACGCTCTCGTACATCCGCTACCCGTTCGCGGACGGCGGCGGCCACGTCACGATCGCGACGGTCAGGCCGGCGACGATCCTCGCCGACGTCGCCGTCGCCGTGCATCCGGAGGACGAGCGGTACCGCGAGCTCGTGGGGAAGGAGGTCGTCGTCCCGTTCGTCGAGCGCCGCGTGCCCGTGATCGCCGATGAGCGCGTCGAGCCCGAGTTCGGGACGGGCGCGCTGAAGGTGACGCCGGGCCACGACCCGACCGACTTCGAGATCGGGCGCGACCACGGGCTCCCGGAGCTCGCCGTGATCGGCCCCGACGGGCTGATGAACGCCGATGCAGGCGCCCTCGCGGGCCTGACGCAGGAGGAGGCGGGGAGGCGCGTGCTCGAGTGGGCGCAGGAGCGCGGCCTGCTCGACAAGCGGGAGCACTACCGGCACTCGATCGCGACCTGCGAGCGCTGTCATTCCCGCGTCGAGCCGCTGATCATGCTCCAGTGGTGGGTCGCGATGGAGGAGCTCGCGGCGCCGGCGATCGCGGCCGTGAAGGAAGGGCGCGTCCGCTTCACGCCCGAGCGGTTCGCGCGGATCTACCTCGACTGGATGGAGAACGTCCGTCCCTGGTGCATCTCGCGCCAAATCTGGTGGGGGCACCGGATTCCCGTCTGGTACTGCCCGGACGGGCACCTGACGGTCGCGGAGCGCGAGCCGCAGGCATGCGCTGCGTGCGGGTCAGCCGAGCTCCGCCAGGAGGAGGACGTGCTCGACACCTGGTTCTCGTCGGCGCTGTATCCGTTTGCGACGCTCGGCTGGCCGGAGCAGACGCCGGAGCTCGCACGCTACTACCCCGGCGACGTCCTGACGACGGCCCGTGACATCATCTTCCTCTGGGTCGCCCGCATGATCTTCTCCGGGCTCGAGCTGATCGGCGAGGAGCCCTTCGACGATGTCCTCATCCACTCCACGCTGCTGAACCCCGAGGGACGCCGGATGTCCCGCACGCTCGGGACCGGCGTCGATCCGGAGGACGCGCTCGAGCCGTACGGAGCCGACGCGACCCGTTACGGGCTGCTGAAGGTGACGTCCAGCCAGGACCCGCGCTTCTCGTTCGGCTCGATCGAAGAGGGGCGCAAGCTCACGAACAAGCTCTGGAACGCGAGCCGGCTCCTGCTCGGCAGTGGCGACCTCGACGGGGTGACGGCGCGGCCCGAGGCGCTCGAGGAGCGCTGGATCTACGCGCGACTCGATGCGGCGCGGGCCGAGGTCGAGGACGACTTCGCGCGGTTCGACTTCGCGCACGCCGTCGACCGCCTCTACCACCTGACCTTCGACGACTTTTGCGACTGGTACCTCGAGGCGATCAAGCCGCGGCTCGACGAGGAGCAGGTGCGCGCGACGGCGCTGGCGGCGCTCGAGCGGCTGCTGAAGCTCCTCCATCCGGTGATGCCGCACGTGACGGAGGAGATCTGGTCGAACCTGCCCGCGCGCGAAAGCCGGCTCATCGTCGCCGAGTGGCCGGAGCCCGACGAGCGGCACGCCGACGCGGTCGGCGCGCTCGACCGGGCGCGCGAGGCGGCGGAGATCTTCCGGCGGAGCGGCGTGCGCGTCCCGCTCGAAGGCGACGAGCTGCGGGTGTTCGATTCGGTCGTCCGGCCAGAGCGCGTTGCGGCCAACGGCAACGCGGCCGCCGAGATCGAGCGGCTCCGGAAGGAGATCGAGCGCGCCGAGGGGATGCTCGCGAACGACCGCTTCGTCGAGCGCGCGCCGCCGCAGGTGGTCGAGGCGGAGCGCGAGAAGCTCGAGCGCTACCGGCGCGAGCTCGATGCGCTCGGCGGCTGAACAACGGCTGGCGAACCTGAGATGGGTCGAGTCCCTAAGTCCGTGGCCTGACGACGGCTTCGGCCTCGACCGGATCTGCGCGCTGCTCACTGCGCTCGGCGACCCGCAGCTCGCGTACCCGTCGATCCACGTCGTCGGCTCGAACGGGAAGTCGACGGTCACGCGCGCGACGGGCCACCTGCTCTCGCTCGAGGGGCTCAAGGTCGGGACGTACGTCTCGCCGCACGTCCGCTCGTGGAGCGAGCGGATCCAGGTCGAGGAGCGTGACGCGGATTTCGTGGCCGCGGTCGCGCGGGTGCGGGAGCCGGCGCGGGAGCTCGGCGCGACGCAGTTCGAGGTGCTGACGGCGGCGGCGCTCGCGGAGTTCCGGGAGCGAGGCGTCGACGTCGCCGTCGTCGAGGCGGGGCTCGGCGGCCGCTACGACGCGACGAACGTCCTCCGCTCGCCGGTGCAGGTGCTGACGAACGTCTCGCTCGAGCACACCGACGTCCTCGGGTCCACGCGCGAGGAGATCGCAGCCGAGAAGCTCGCCGTCGTCCAGCGGGGCGCGACGGTCGTCGTCGGCGAGCCCGAGTGGGAGCCGCTCGCGCGGACGAACGGCGCGGCACGCGTGCTCGTCGTCGAAGGGGAGAACGAGGA
>JALZFG010000444.1 GCA_030861645.1 Actinomycetota bacterium | reverse complement strand
GCCCTCGGCGACGAAGTCGGAGCACCGGACCTGAGAGCGCGGGCGGGTGTGCTGACCGGCGAGGCGGCCGTGACGATCGGGGCCGAGGGCGAGGGCATGGTCGCCGGCGACCTCATCAACACGGCCTCGCGCATCCAGTCGATCGCCCCGCCCGGATCCGTCTACGTGGGCGACGCCACCCGCCGGGCGACCGAGCAGACGATTGCCTACGAGGACGCCGGCTCGCACGAGCTCGCCGGTAGAAGCGGCCTCTTCCCGCTCTCGCGCGCGCTCCGCGTCGTGTCCGGGGCGCGCGGGTCGCTCAAGTCGCAGGGCCTCGAGGCGCCGTTCGTCGGGCGCGATCGGGAGCTGCGCCTGATCAAGGATCTCTTCCACGCAAGTGCCGACGAGAGCAGGGCGCACCTCGTCTCGATCATCGGCGTCGCCGGCATCGGCAAGAGCCGGCTCGCGTGGGAGTTCTTCAAGTACATCGACGGCCTCCCGCAGGTCACGTACTGGCACCGCGGGCGCTGCCTCTCCTACGGCGAGGGCGTCACCTACTGGGCGCTGGCGGACATGGTCAGGATGCGCTGCCGGATCGCCGAGGACGAAGACGCAGCCTCGGCGCTCGGCAAGCTGCAGGCCGTCCTCTCGGAGCACGTCCTCGACGACGAGGAGCGGCGCTTCGTCGAGCCCCGGGTCGCGCACCTGCTCGGCCTCGAGGACGGGCCGCGCTACGAGCGCGACGACCTCTTCGCGGCCTGGCGCGCCTTCTTCGAACGTCTCGCAGCCGTGAACCCCGTGGCCATGGTCTTCGAGGACATGCAGTGGGCGGACGACTCGCTGCTCGACTTCATCGACTACCTGCTCGAGTGGTCGCGCAGCTTCCCGCTCTTCGTCTGCACGCTCGCACGGCCGGAGCTACACGAGCGCCGCGCCACGTGGGGCGCGGGGAGGCGGAACTTCACCTCCCTCTTCCTGGACGCACTGCCGGCAGGTGCGATGGAGGCGCTGCTCGGTGGCCTCGTGCCGGGGCTGCCGGAGGAGGTGCTCGCTCAGATCCTCGAGCGGGCCGAGGGAATCCCGCTGTACGCGGTCGAGACCGTGCGAATGCTGCTCGACCGCGGCGCGCTCGTCCAGGACGGACCCGTGTACCGGCCCGCGGGACGGATCGCAGCGCTCGACGTGCCCGAGACGCTGCACGCGCTCATCGCGGCCCGGCTCGACGCGCTCGCACCGGAGGAGCGCCGGCTACTCCAGGACGCGGCCGTCCTCGGGAAAACCTTCACCAAGCGTGCGCTCGAGGCGCTGCTCGGGCTCTCCGAGAGCGAGCTCGCACCGCTCCTCGACTCGCTCGTGCGCAAGGAGATGCTCGCCGTACAGGCGGACCCCCGCTCTCCCGAGTACGGCCAATACAGCTTCCTCCAGGACCTCGTCCGCCACGTCGCCTACGAGACGCTTTCGAAGCGCGAGCGACGGTCGCGCCACCTGGCTGCGGCGGCGCACCTCCAGTCCGCGTTCCCGGACGAGGAGGAGGTCGTCGAGGTCGTCGCCTCGCACTTCCTCAATGCGTACCGGGCCGCGCCCGAGGCCGAGGACGCGCAGCAGATCCGTGTCCAGGCGCGCGAGATGCTCATGCGCGCCGGCGCTCGCGCGGCCTCGCTCGGCGCCGCTCGCGAGGGGCAGCGGTACTTCGAGCAGGCGGCTGAGCTCGCAGACGACGCCGTCACGTGCGCGGAGCTCCAGGACCGCGCGGGACGAATGGCACACCAGCGTGGCCGGCTCGAAGAAGCCAGATTACTCTTTGAGCGGGCTCTGTCGACGTTCGAAGGCGCCGGCCTCACGCATCCGGCGGCGCTCATTTCGGCGCGCCTGGCCGAGATCGACTTCCGCGACCGCCGGGCGGCCGATGCTGTGGCGCGGCTCGAGGAGGCGCTCGAGACGCTCTCGTCGGAGGAGCCGGACGCGGATGTTGCGGCCGTCGCCCAGCAGCTGGGACGTTTTCTGCTGCTCGCCGGCCGCGACGAGGAGGCCGCACCGCACCTCGAGCTCGCGCTCGAGCTCGCGGAGGCGCTCGATTTGCCGGAGGTCTTCGTCGACGCGCTGACGAGCAAGAGCATCTTTCTGGCGAGCCGAGATCGGCTCGAGGAGGCGAGGATCTTGCTCGAGGGCTCGGTCGCCCGAGCGATCGCTGAAGACCTGCCGAGAGCAGCTGCCCGCGCGCTCAACAACCTGGGTGTCCTCTACCAGTCGAGCGACCGCAACCAGGACGCGCTCGAGACCGTCGACCGGGCGCTCGAGCAGGCGCGGCGCGTGGGCGATCGGGTGTGGGAGGTAACGCTCCTCGGCAGCGGCATGGGCGCGCTCGTTCAGCTCGGGTGCTGGGACGAGGCGTTCGCGCGCGCAGCAGAGGCTGAGAGCCTTCCGGGCGGGGAGCAGGAGGCGGAGCTCGTCTACCTCGCCGAGGTCGCCTGCCGGCGCGGACACGTCGAGAAGGCGAGAGAGCACCTTGCCCGTTATGCCGCCGCGCGAGGCTCCGACGACGTGCAAGCGCGGACGGTGTACGGGCTCGCCGAGGCGATAGTTCTGCGCGCCGAGGGAAAGGCGCGGCCGGCGCTGGAGACGCTGGAGCCGGTAGTGGCGAGCCGCGACGAGCTCGGCATCACGTTCCTGCCGGTCAAGCTCGGCCTCGTCGAGGCGCTCGAGTGCGCGTTCGAGCTCGGGGACAGCGCGCGGGTCGAGGCACTCCTCGGCATCGTCGACGGCCTGCGTCCCGGCGAGCGGCCGCCGCTCCTGACCGCGCATGCCGCACGCTTCAGGGCGCGGCTCGCGGCCGACGGACAGGAAGCGGAGGACGACTTTCGCCGGGCGGAGGAGCGGTTCCGCGAGCTCGGAATGGTGTTCTGGCTCGGCGTCACACAGGTCGAGCATGCCGAGTCGCTGATCCAGCAGGAGCGCACCGATGAAGCCGAGCCGCTGCTCGCCGAGGCGCGCGAGGTGTTCGAGCGCCTGCAGGC
>JALZFG010000360.1 GCA_030861645.1 Actinomycetota bacterium | reverse complement strand
GTGAAGCGGCAGCGCCACGGCCGCGCGAGCGCAGGCCAGCGCGAGCCGTGCCTGGGCGTCGAGTTGTAGCCGTGCCGCGCGCGATCTGGACCGGCGCAATCTCGTTCGGGCTTGTCCACGTCCCCGTTCGCATGTACAGCGCGATCGACGAGCAGGATCTCGAGTTCCACTACGTGCACGCCAAGGACGGGAGCCGAATCGGCTACGAGAAGATCTGCAAGCTCGAGGACAAGCCCGTTCCCGAGGAGGAGATCGTCAAGGCGTTCGAGGTCGAGAAGGGCGAGTACGTCTACCTCGGCGATGAGGACTTCGACGCCGCCGAGGTCGAGGGCTCCAAGACGATCGACATCAGCGACTTCGTTCCCTACGACGAAATCGACCCGATCTTCTTCGAGCGGACGTACTACCTGGGCCCCCAGGAGGGAGCCGAGAAGGTGTACGCGCTGCTCCGCCGGGCGATGGAGGACTCCCGCCTTGCCGCGGTCGCGAAGTACGTGATGCGCGAACGCCAGCACCTCGGCGCGCTCCGCGTTCGCGACGGCGTGATCGTGCTCGAGAAGATGTACTTCGCGGACGAGATCCGGCCGAGCGACGAGCTCGCGCCGCGGGACGCGAACGTCGACGAGCGCGAGCTCGACATGGCGATGCAGCTGATCGACCGCTTCGCCGGGAGCTTCAAGCCGGCGCAGTACGAGGATACGTACCGGAAGGCGCTGCTCGAGATCATCGACCGCAAGCGCAAAGGCGAGGAGATCCACGCCGAGCCCGCGCGCGAGCTGGAGCAGCCCCCCGATCTGATCGAGGCGCTGCGCGCGAGCCTCGAAGCCGCGCAGGCGCGGCGCGGCGACGGGCGGACGAAGCCTGAGCCCAAACGCCGGCGCCCGCGGAAGCAGACCGCACGCCGGTAGACGCGACTCGATGAGCTCGACGCCCGATCGCGCCTACGCGTCCTCGCGTTCCGGGTTCTCGAGACGGAAGAAGTTGCTCTCGCTTCCGTCCGCCTTGTGCTCCTGGTGGATGAAGTTGAGTTTCCGCTCGTCGAAGACCCCGAGCCACTCCTCCCACGAGATCTCCTCGAGGCCCTCGCCGCCGTACCCCGGGAAGTTGAAGCGCAGCGTCGCCGGCCGCCCACCGCGCCGCGTCGCAGTAGCGGGTTTCGCGCCGCGCTGCTCCGCCCACTGCTTGATGACGTCGTGGTTGCGCGTCACGAGCGTCTTGCCGGGCTTCTCCGCGTGCTCGTCCGGCGAGTCGATCTTCTGCGCGTACTTCATCGTCCTCGATTCGGCCATTCGATCCTCCTCGCTCGCTCGCCATCCGTGTAACCGTCCGCGCCGTCCGACAAACGAACCGCGACGAGCGCGCTCGCTCCATCGCGAGGCGCGAGCGCAGTCGTCCGCCTCGCACGTCGTGCGCCGATGCGCGACGAGCCGCCGCTTTCGACGCGCTCGTCGTCGTACTCTCACCGCTCCTGATTTCCGAACACGCGGAGGTCGTGATGCCCAATCAGCTCTCACCCGTCGAGGCGTGGCAGCTCGTGGAACGCGGCGAGGCACGCATCCTCGACCTGCGGACGGACGTCGAGCGCCGCCGCTACGGCGCGCCGCCGGGCGCAGAGCCGGTCTCGCTGGCACGCCACGCGCTGCGCCCGGAGGGCCCGGGAGCGATCTACCTCTGCCAGCACGCCGTCCGGTCGAAGCTGACCCTGCGCCGCGGCGCGGTCGAAGTCGCCGGCGGGTTCGCCGCCTGGCGCGAACGCGGCTTGCCCATCGAGAGGGCACCGGGGTGACGGTGACCGCTCTGGGCGTCCTCGAGGCAGCCGCCGGGCTACGCATACCGGTAGTAGACGGGGAGCCGGCCGTAGAGCTCGATGGAGAAACCGGGCGTCGCGGTCGTCGCCGAGCGGACGGCGCACGTGGTCGACGGACAGGGCGGCGCGGGGCGCGTCAGCCTCACACGGTCGCCGGCCTCCGGTCTTCGTTCACGCGGGCATGGAGTGATGGCGGGGATCGCACGTTCCGAGACGCACCTGGACTCTGAGTCGCCATGACCCTTCCCGGGCTCGTTGTCCTTCTCCTCGTCCTCGCCTCGGTGGGCTCGCTCACGGTCGTCTCGCTCGCGCTGGCCCATGTGCTCGCCGGATGGGGCATCTTCTTCTTCTATACCGTGCCCGCGCTCGGCCTGCTCGTCTGGGCATGGCGCGAGTCCTCTCCCTCGAGCTGGCAGCGAGCGGTTTCACCGTTCCTGCGCGCTCGACGTGCGGCGGCCCGCCGCGCCCCACGCCCGAGTTGGGGAGCGGAACGCGGCCCGAGGACGAGTGGGCCCACCGGAGGAAGGGAGGTCACGGTCTCTCGAACGCGAATCGCCGAGGGCGCGACCGGTGCTGCTCAGCCGCCGGCTGCCCGGCCCGCGACCGCGCCTCCCTCCACTCGACTCGCCGTGCCGTCCGTCGGCGTGACCCCGCCCGCCCTCCTCACCCCGAAGCCGGTCGCTGCGCTCGTGCCTGAGACGATCCGCCCGTGGCTTCGCCTGATGCGTGCCTTTCTCGCCGCCTGGCGCTCCCCCCGCGGGCGGACCGTCGTGAGCGTCGGTTTCGGCATCAGCGCCGTAGCGATCTTCGCCCTTGCCGGCCGACACTTCGCTTCTGTCGGCTGGCCGCTCCACGGCGCCGATCTCGAGCTCGTTGCAGCCGCGGGCGTCCTCTTCGTCTTGACGTACCCGTTCAAGGCGCTCGGGTGGCAGCGGATCTTCCGCCCGTACGAGCGGCCGCAGGCACTCACGCTCGCTGCCTCGACCGGTGCCTCCTCCGTGACGGGTGCCGCGCTTCCAGGTCGATTCGACGACGTCGTCCGCATCGCCGTCGTCCGCCGCCTGTCCGGCCCGCATCCCGGGGTGGGGACGATCGTGCTCAGTCTCCTCCTACTCGGACTGCTCGATGCAGCGGCGCTGATGCCGGTCGCGTCCGCTGCCGCCTCAACCTCGACGGCGGCTCTCGGTGTGCGGATCGCCCTCGCCGTCGTCGCTGCAGCGGGGCTCGCGGCCGCGATCCTCGTAGCGGTCCTCGCACACCTGACGGAGCACGAGCACCGCGGGCGCTATCGGCTCACGCGCTGGCTCCGTCGGCACGCGCCCGCCTCGACGCGTGATGCGGCGTACGCCGCGATCCTCGTTACGACCGCGTGGCTTGTCCGGGTGGTCGCGCTCATCGTCCTCCTGGTTGCGCTCGGGTTTGGCGCCTCCTTTCCGCTCGCGGTCGCCTTCCTCGCGGCCGGGGCAGCCTCGGCCGCGCTCCCGATCGGACCAGCAGGCGCTGCGACGCAGGCGGGCGCGGGCGCGGCCGTCCTTGCCTCGGCGGGGGTCGACGCGAACACGGCAGTGGCGTTCGCCGCGGTCGCGCAAGCGCTCCACATCCTCGCCGGAGCTGTCGTCGTCGTCTTTGCGGCCGTCTGGCACGGCGGCCGAAAGCTGCGGGCGGCCGAGGGTTCCCAGAGCGGGTCTCACTGATCGCGGCGCTCTGCCCGTTCTCGTGCTGCCGATTCGCCCCTTGTCGACGGCCTGCTTGCACGAGCGCTCTTCCGAGCGGAGCCCGACCTCGTCCTCGCCTTCGCCGATCTCCACGGCGCTGACGGTTGGTCGGCCGGCGCCCGCCTCGGACTTCGCGCGGTGGGACGGCGAGCACGGCGGCAACTGCGCGATCCAAGCGGTAAGCTTCCACCTCCAATGGGGCGCGAGCAGAGGGAACGCCGCCGCCGGCCCCCGTTCGGCCTCTACGACGGCTTCCTCGAGGGCGAGCGGGATGACGTCTACGAGCGTCTCGCGATTCGCCTGAAGTGGTTCGGCGAGGATTGTGTCGCTGCGGCGGAGCGAATTCGGCAGGAACCTCGCTACGGGCTCGACCTCATCGACCACCTCTCAAGCGTGGTTCAGGAGCTCGACAAGATCGCCGGCTCGGCCCAGGCGAAGGAAGAGGCGATGCGACAGGCGATGTCATGGCGGATCGCGGCCGAGGACCTCGTGCCGAATCATCAGGAAGCCGAGCCCTAATCTCCTGAAGTGTCACTGTCGCGGCCTGCCTGCCTCAGCCGCGCGAGAGCGTCTTCGCCTGTCCTCAGCGCCCGCTCGCTGAGACGTTTCCCGAGCCGGAAGCCCAGAGCCAGCGCGCCGACGGCAACAGTGACGCTCCTCGGCTGAACTGCAGCCGGAGGTTCCGGTGAGCGATCCCCGCTGTCTCGAGT
>JALZFG010000286.1 GCA_030861645.1 Actinomycetota bacterium | reverse complement strand
CCCCGAGACTTTTGGCGGCTTAGGAGGGTGTCACGCGATAGGCGTCGAACACCGCGTCGACCTGGCGGAGCGAGGTGAGGAGCGAGCGAAGCGCCTTGACGTCGCCGAGCTCGGCTGTGTACCAGTTCTTCGCCAGCTGGTCCTCGACCACGCCGCCGTACGAGACGATATTCGCGCCGTGCTCGGCGAACGTGCGCGCGACGTCCTCAAGGAGCCGCGCCCGGTCCCACGCGTCCACGGCGATCTGCACGCGGAAGCTCTTCGAGGCGTCGCCGTCCCACTCGACCGGCGTGAACCGCTCCGGGTTCCGCTTGAGCGCCTTGACGTTCGGGCAGTCCTCGCGGTGGATCGTGATTCCCTTGCCGAGGGAGATGTAGCCGACGATTTGGTCGCCGGGAACCGGCGTGCAGCACTTGGCCAACCGCACGAGCACGTCGTCGGCTCCCTCGACGCGGATGCCGAAGCTGTCGCTGCCGACCGTCTCACGCGCCTTCGGCGCCTTCAGCAGCACGGGCGCCTCCTCGGCGACCTCCTCCGTCTTCAGCCGCTGCAGCACCTTGTTGACGATCTGGCTGACGGGGAGCTTTCCCGAGCCGAGCGCGAGGTAGAAGTCCTCGGCCTTCCTGAAGCCAACCTCGCGGATCACCTGCGCGAGCAGCGCCGAACCCGCGAGCTTGCGGTAAGGCAGGTTCTGCCCCTTCAGGCCCTGCTCGAGCGCATCCCGCCCCTTCTGCTCGGTCTCGCCGCGGGTCTCCCGGGAGAACCACTGACGGATCTTGTTGCGCGCGCGCGAGGAGGCGGCGAGGGTGAGCCAGTCCCGCGACGGCCCGCGGCCGGTCTTCGCCGTCAGGATCTCGACGCGGTCTCCGCTCTTCAGCCGGTAGTGGAGCGGGACGATGCGGCCGTTGACCTTGGCGCCGACGGTCCGGTGGCCGACATCGGTATGGACGGCGTACGCGAAGTCGATCGGGGTCGACCCCGCGGGCAGCGTCTTCAGCTCGCCCTTCGGCGTGAAGACGTAGACCTCGTCGCCGAAGAGATCGGTGCGGAAGGCCTTCATGAACTCGCGCGGGTCGGCCTCGTCCTGCTGCCAGTCCATCAGCTGGTTGACCCAGTCCTCCCATGCCTCGTCGACTTTCGCGCCCCGCCCGCGCTTGTAGATCCAGTGGGCGGCGATGCCCAGCTCAGCCTCGAGGTGCATCTCGCGCGTTCGCACCTGGATCTCGAGCGGCATGCCCTGGGGGCCGATCACCGTCGTATGCAGCGCTCGGTATCGGTTCAGCTTCGGCATCGCGATGTAGTCCTTGAACCGACCGGGCATCGGCTTCCAGAGCGAATGGACGAGTCCGAGCGCGCCGTAGCAGTCGCGGATCCCCTCCTCGCCCTCGCGTTCGACGATCACGCGCATCGCCGTGAGGTCGTAGATCTCGTTGAACTCCCGGCCCTTCTTCGCCATCTTCTCGTAGATCGAGTAGAAGTGCTTCGGGCGGCCCGAGATCTCAGCGGGAATGTCGACTTTGTCGAACTCGCGCTTGAGGACGGCAGCGGCCTCGGCGACGCGCTCCTCACGCTGCATCCGCCGCTCCGCGACCATCGTCTTGATCTCGTCGTACTTGCGCGGGTGGAGGCGCTCGAAGGCGAGGTCCTCGAGCTGCCACTTGAGCGAGTGGATCCCGAGGCGGTGGGCCAGCGGCGCGTACACCTCGAGCGTCTCGCGCGCCTTCTGGAGCTGCTTCTGCCTTCCGAGGTACTCGATCTCGCGCAGGTTGTGGAGGCGGTCGGCGAGCTTGATCAGGATGACGCGCGGGTCCTGCGCCATCGCCAGGATGAGCTTGCGGTAGTTCTCGGCCTCGGCGTGCTCGCGGCTCTGGAACTGGACGCGCGTCAGCTTCGTGACGCCCTCCACGAGGCGCGCGACCTCCTCGCCGAACTCGGCGCGGACGTCCTCGACGGTCGCACCGGTGTCCTCGACGACGTCGTGGAGGAGCGCGGCCGCGATCGTCGCGTCCTCCTGTCGGAGGTCGGCGAGGATCCGCGCCACCCCGAGCGGGTGGAGGATGAAGTCCTCACCGCTCCGCCGCTGCTGCCCCTCGTGTGCGGCGCTCGCGAAGACGAAGGCGCGGTCGAGGAGCTCTCGGTCGACGCCCGGGTTGTACGCCGCGACCTCCGAGAGGAGAAGCTCGAAGAGCTCCCGGTGCCGCTCTGCCGCGGTCGCCTGGACGAGCTGGCTCATGAATGAATTGTAGAGCCGGGACGCGCCGCTCCCGATTGCACGTCAGGGGTCGCGGAGGGGTACTCCTGCGTGCGCGGCGGCTCCTAGGCGGCGGCCGCGATCGGCTCGGCCAGCGCGGCGCGGAACGTCGGCGACTCCGCGAGGCTGCGCCGGGCGCCGGGATCGTCGAGGAGGCCGAGCTCGTCGAAGATCTGACGTGCCTGAGGGTTCCAGTGCCGTGGCCCCGCCTTCCACTCGGCGATGAGGCGGAGGCGCAGGTCCTCGTAGCCGGCGGGCGTCTCGAAGATGCGCTTGACGACGAGCTGCGGCGCGACCGCTCCGTTCCAACGGTTCGCCTCGAGCCGGAAGGCGACGTCGAAGCGCCCGGGCCTCCGAAACCGGTCGAGCCGCTCGCCGTGGCCGAACGCGATCGCGCCCGAGCGCGCTCCGTTCGCCGTCACGGCAAGCTTCAGGTGCTTGCCGTCGCCGACCGC
>JALZFG010000237.1 GCA_030861645.1 Actinomycetota bacterium | reverse complement strand
GTCGTCGCCTTCTACCTCTTCGACCACCTCCCGCGCGAGGAGCACGCAACGCTCCTCGCGCGGGTGCGCGAGTGGCTTACCCCCGACGGGCTCTTTCTCTTCAGCGTCGAGGGCGAGGGACCTACCGGCGGCCGTCGCGGAGTGGCTCGGGAAGCCGATGTTCTTTAGCCACTTCGACGCGGAGACGACACTTCGGCTAGTTCGGGAGGCAGGGTTAGAGGTTGTCGACGCGCATCGCGAGGTCCAGGTCGAGGGCGGGAAGGACGTCGCGTTCCTCTGGGTGCTGGCCCACCGCAGCGGCCACGGTGCGGAGGCGGCGGTAGACGAAGGGCTCTAACTCGTCCGCGTACGACCCCGAATCGCGACGCCGCTTCGAGGCCGAGCGCGCGGGGGCTAGTCCCTTCGGTGACGCGCCGGATCCACTTCGTCGCGCGACGTCGATCCCCCGGTTCGCAGGGAAGCTGACCATGACATCATCGCGCGGTCCGCGACCTGGAAGAGCCGCGGGCAGACGAGCCGGGATGCGAGCTCTGGCGCGCAAGCGGCTCGCGTTTCGGGACGCGCTGCATGGCGACACCGCTCTCGTCCGCGAGTACTAGGGACGCGAGCGAGGCTCACACGGGCCAAGCGCGCTTCAACCCTGCGCTCGGCGGTGTGAGGCTCGCCTGTTAGCTCTCGCTTGGAGCGGTCGGCGCCGGCGTCCCCGGCGTGTGCAGGAGGTTCCGCACGTCGCGGACGCCCTGGACCTTCCGGGCCTGCTCCTCGAGCTCGCGGATGAGATCCGGACGCTCCACCTGCCCGCGGAGGTACACGACGCCGTCGACCGCATTGACGTTGATGTCGCCCTTGGGGACGTCGGGGCTGCGGAAGATCTCGGTCTCGACCTTCCGCGCCAGGGTGACGTCGTCCGGCTGCGGCTTCGGCTCCTCGCGGAGGTGGGTGAGCTTCTGCTTCGTGGCGTACGCGGCCTGCGGGATCGCCCGGCCCCGCATCGCGGAGCGCCGGAAGAAGGCGAGGCTGCGATCGCGGGTGACAGTGCGACGGCGCTTGCCGCTCTGCGGGTCGAAGAAGAAGGCGAGCAGGTATCCGAGGCCGCCGGCAAGCAGGAACTTCAGCATCTGCCACTCCCCCGTTTCTCCATCGCTTCTCGGCCGCGGGTTACCCGCTGGCGGTGGGGGAGAAACGCCCCGCCGCCGGCGCGGAGGTCTAATCGCCCCAGTCGAACTCGCGGGAGCGGCTCCAGAGGCCGGAGCTCCCATCCTCGACGTCGGGAACGGTCTCCTCGACGGTCTCATCGCCGACCCACTCGCCCTCGGGGACCGCGGGCTCGCCATCCAGCGTGTCCTCGATGCGCGCCTGCTCCTCGGTCTTGAACAGGGGGTGATTCTCGAAGGGATCCTCCGTCTTGTACCGGTCGAGCGGCAGCTCCCGCTCGAGCTCTGCGTTGCGCCGCTTCAGCTCGAGGTGGTCCTGAATTACCTGCGCGAAGAACGACGGGGTGTCGACCGCCATAGCTCCCTCCTCGTCGTGCGACCAGTTCGGATCGGCGGCGGATTGTAACGACTCCAAACCGCCGCGTGACCGTCCCGAGCGTTTGTCATTCCTCGATTCGTGCCAAGATAGTGACGTGGCACGTCTCAGATCGTTACTCCCGCCCCGGATGGGAGCCTTCGGGCTCGCCTACTCTGCCTTCAAGCTCTGGCGAAGGATCCCGCGCCAGCACCGCCGCCGGATCATCGCCGAGACGCGGAAGCACGCCCCGCGCGTCGCTTCCGCCGTCAGGGGAAGCGTCCAGCAGCGGCGCACGCGCCGCCGCTAGTCGCGGCCTGCCAGCGCCTCCCGGACGATTCGGTCCTGCTCGACGAGGTGGGCGGTCGGGTAGCCCTCGCTCGGGCTGGCGCGCCACGGTCGTCCGACGTACCTGAGCTTGACGCCGCTCGGGAGTGCTTCCTCGAGCCGGTGGCGGATCGCCCGCCACGCGCCCATGTTCTGCGGCTCCTCCTGCGCCCAGACGACCTCCTCGAGCGCGTCGTACCCGGCGACCAGCGCCGCGACCTGGTCAACGGGGAATGGATACAGCTGCTCGAGGCGCGCGACGGCGACAGCGCTCGCACGCTTGCGCTGCTCGTGGCCGACGATGTCGTAGTAGATCTTCCCCGAGCACAGCACGAGGCGCCGGACGCGATCGCGCTCCGCGGTGGGGTCGTCGAGCACGCGCGCGAACGAGCCCTCAGCGAGGTCGGACAGCGTCACGGAGGCCTCCCGTAGCCGAAGCAGTCCCTTCGGCGTCATGACGACGAGCGGGCGGGCCGTCGGCACGAGCGCCTGCCGACGCAGAAGATGGAAGTACTGCGCGGAGGTCGTGCAGTTCGCGATCCGGATGTTGTTCTCGGCGGCGAGCTGCAGGAAGCGCTCGAGGCGCGCGCTCGAGTGCTCCGGCCCGTTGCCCTCGTAGCCGTGCGGGAGGAACAGCGTCAGCCGCGAGGTCTGCATCCACTTGGACAGCCCGGAGACGATGAACTGGTCGACGAACACCTGGGCGCCGTTGACGAAGTCGCCGAACTGCGCCTCCCAGAGGACGAGCGCATCCGGCGCGGCGACGGCGTAGCCGTACTCGAAGCCCACCGCGGCGAGCTCCGAGAGGGGCGAGTTGTGGATCTCCACCGAGGCCCGCGCCCCGCCGAGGTGCTGCATCGGGATGTAGCGCTCGCCGCTTTGCGCGTCGTGGAGCACGAGGTGACGCTGGGAGAACGTGCCGCGCTCGGTGTCCTGGCCCGTCAGACGGATCGGGATCCCGTCGACGAGCAGGCTCGCGAACGCGAGCGCCTCGGCGTGGCCCCAGTCGATCAGGCCCTCCCCCGATTCCGCCGCACTGGCGCGCCGCTCGAGTTGCCGCTCGAGCTTCGGATGCACGGTGAAGCCCTCGGGAACTACGAGGAGCTCGCGGGTGAGGCGGCGAAGCGTCTCGGCCGGGACCGCGGTCGCGACCTCCTGCGACGCGCCGCCGTGACGCTCACGCGGCTGCGGCTCCTCGTGGTGGCGGATCTCGGACGCCAGCCGCTCGTGCGCGCTCCGAAGCTCCGCATCGATCTCGGACTGGAGCCCGCTCACCTCCTCGTCGCTCACGACGCCGTCGTCGACGAGGGCGGTCGCAAAGCGCGCTCGCACCGATGGGTGCTCGGCGATCAGCGCCGCGAGCAGCGGCTGCGTGTACGCCGCCTCGTCCTGCTCGTTGTGGCCGAAGCGCCGGTAGCCGACGAGATCGACGACGGCGTCGTGCCCGAAGCGGCGTCGAAACGCCATCGCGAGCCGCACGGCCGAGATCGAGGCCTCCGGGTCATCGGCGTTGACGTGGACGATGGGGATGTCGAAGCCCTTCGCGAGGTCGCTCGAGTAACGCGTCGAGCGCGCCTGCTCGGGATCGGTCGTGAACCCGACCTGGTTGTTCGCGATCAGGTGGAGCGTCCCGCCGGTGGTGTAACCCGCGAGCCCCTGGAGGTTGAGCGTCTCGGCGACGACCCCCTGCGCCGGAAACGAGGCATCGCCGTGGATCAGGATCGCCATCGCGACGCGCGGGTCGCGTTCGCCCTCGCCCGCGCTGCGATCCGTCTGCTCGGCGCGCGTCCTTCCCTCGACGACCGGATCGACGAACTCGAGATGGCTCGGGTTCGCCGACAGCGTGACCGCGATCTCGCCCGTCGGCGTCGACCGCATCCCTTCCGCCCCGAGGTGGTACTTGACGTCGCCGCTGCCGCCCTCCTCGGTGCGGACGATCGCGTCGGCCGTGCGCTCCCCCTCGAACTCGCGCAGGATCGCCTCGTAGGGAAGCCCGACCATGTGCGCGAGCACATTCAGGCGTCCGCGGTGGGCCATCCCGATCACGACCTCGTGAGCGCCGGCCTCGGCCGCGATCCGAATCGCCTCATCGAGCATCGGGACGAGCACGTCGAGGCCCTCGATCGAGAACTGCTTCTGACCGAGGAACGTCCGCCTGAGGTAGTGCTCGAGACCCTCCACCTGCGTCAGCCGCCGCAGGAGCGCGCGCTTCTCGTCCGTCGAGAGCGGCTGCCGGTACCGGCCCGACTCGATCGCGTGCCGCAACCAGACCCGCTCCTCGTGGTTCGAAATGTGCTCGATCTCGTACGCAAGCGTCCCGCAGTACGTGGCGACGACCCGCGGCAGCGCGTCCGCGAGCGTCTCTCCCTCGACGTGGACGCGCAGCACCGCCGCCGGGACTCTCGCCTGGAGCTCGGGCGTGAGCCTCGGGACGAGCGTGTTCGGATCGAGCGCGGGATCGCCGACAGGGTCCGTGCCGAGCGGGTCAAGGCGCGCGGCGAGGTGGCCGTGCGTCCGATACGCCTTCACGAGCGCGGCGC
>JALZFG010000228.1 GCA_030861645.1 Actinomycetota bacterium | reverse complement strand
GAGCGCGGCCCGGTAGATCCTCGCGTGGCTCTCGCGGTAGAAGTCCGACGCGTCGAGAACTTCCGTCACTGCCGCGATCGCGCCCGGCGAGAGCATCATCGCGCCGAGGACCGACTCCTCCGCCTCGACGTTCTGCGGCGGAACGGGCGCGGACTCGGGGAGCCTGGCGACCTGGGCCACTGGCCGAATCAAAGGCCGATCGAGCACCGCTGACAAGGCGTGCACAACTGCGCCGTTACTACTAGGGCGCAAAGGCCGTCGTTTCGAGCGCACATAGAACGTACGTTCGCAGATCGTGCGGACGGAAGCGGGGAAACTTCTCGCGCTCGAAGCGACAACTTCGTCGCGATTTCCCCACGGCGTTGACAGCCCTGTGGAGGGCAGCGGCGAGCGAACCGCGTCCCGCCCGGCGCTCTACCCGCCCGGTTCCTCGGCCGGCGTCTCGCTTCCCTCGGTCTCGACCTGCACCTGCGCCGGCTCGCCCGCGACCGCGTCGGCGTGAAGCTCCTCGTCGGCCGGCAGCTCGCCGCCCTCGGGGACGACGAGCGTCTTCACCTCGACGCACACGTCCGGGAAGAGCTCGATCGGGACCTCGTAGCGCCCCACCCGCTTGATCGGTTCGGCGAGCCCGATCTTGCGCCGGTCGACGCGGATGCGACGGATGCGCCAGATCTCGTCCGCGATGTCCGTGGGCGTGACCGAGCCGTAGAGCACGCCCGTCGCGCCGGCGTGGACCTCGAGCCGCAGGACCGTCTTGCTGAGCGTCGTTGCGATGTCGTGCGCCTGCTCGGCCGTGCGCGCCTCCTGGCGAGCGCGAAGCTCCTCGCGTCGGCGGAGCTCCGCGACGCGGCCGGCGGTCGCGCGCTCCGCGAGACGGCGCGGGAGCAGGTAGTTACGCGCGTACCCCGGCGCGACGTCGACGACGTCGCCGCGCAGCCCGAGATGGTCAACGTCGCGCCGGAGGATGACCTGCATCAGGAGCCGGAGACGTAGGGAAGGAGCGCCATCTCGCGCGCGCGCTTGACCGCGACCGCGACCTGGCGCTGGTGCCGGCGGCACGCGCCCGTAATCCGCCGCGAGCGAATCTTCCCTTTCTCGGACATATAGCGGCGCAGCTGGTTGTAGTTCTTGTAGTCGACCTCGTCGACGTGCTCTCGGCAGAAGAAGCAGTTCTTGCGCTTCGGCTGCGACTGCGGCGCGCCTCCGCGCTTCCGCCTGGTTCTGTCGTCTCTCTGCGCCATCAGAACGGAATGTCGTCGTCGGCTCCACCGGGGCCGAAATCGCTGGTGTCGGCGGTCGCGGTCGCGGGCACGAACTGCGCCTGCTCGCCCTCCTGGCGCCCACCCAGGAACTGCACGGTGTCGGCAATGATCTCGACCGCCTGGCGCTTACTCCCGTCCTGCGCCTCCCACTCGCGCCAGTCGAGGCGGCCGTCGACGGCGACCGACCGGCCTTTGCTGAGGAATTGCGAGCAGCTCTCGCCCTGGTTGCCCCAAACCGTGACGTCGAAGTAGTTGGGCTTGTCTCCCCACGCGCCCGTCGCCGCATCCTTCTGCCTGGTGTTCACCGCGATCCTGAGCTTGCACACGGGAGTACCGCTCGGCGTGTGCCGAAGCTCGGGGTCGCGCGTCAGGTTTCCAACGAGGACGACTCGGTTGATGTTCGCCATTACGCTCCCTCCTCTGACGATCTCGCTTCCGTGCGAGCGTCATCCTGACCGCTCGGTCCGACGGGCGCCACCCGCTCCGTGGGACGTGCCTGTGTCCGCCGAACGGGCATATGACGCATCACGCCGTCGGTGATCCGGAGGATGCGCGAGATCTCGTCGAGCGTCGCGGGCTCGCACTGGAAGGTGAGCAGGTGATAGATGCCATCCGAGCGGTGGTTGATCTCGTACGCGAGCTTGCGCCTGGCCCAGACGTCCTGCCCTTCCCACACGCCTCCGCCGCGCTCGACGAGCTCGCGCGCGCGGGCGACGATCTCGCCCTGGCGCTCCTCGGGCAGCTCGGGATCGAGCAGCAGCAGGATCTCGTACGGATTCACGTCCCCGACTCAGCTCCTTCCTTCGGTCTAGACGGCCCAGCCGGCAGGCACCGCTCGGGAACGGGCGGCGCGAAGCGGGGCAGGAAGTACGGCGAGTGTAGCATCGTCCTCCGTGCGCGCCCCCCCGGGACGACTCGCCTGGCTTGTCGGAGGACTCGTGGTCGCCGCGGCCGGCGGCGTCGTCCTCCGCCGCCTCCGGAGCGCGTTCGCCGACTCGCCTCCCCGGGAAGGCGCCGACGCGCGTGCGGAGGAGCTCAGGCGGAAGCTCGCTGAGTCGCGCGAGCTCCTGACCGAGCGCGAGGAGTTCGAAGGCGCGGAGACGCCGGTCGATCGCGCCGAGCCCGCCCCGGAGGGCGTCGAGGAGCGCCGCCGGCGCGTGCACGAGCAGGGC
>JALZFG010000176.1 GCA_030861645.1 Actinomycetota bacterium | reverse complement strand
CGCCGCCGCCTCCGGATTCGCTGAGGCGGGAAGAAATGGTACGGCGAGACCGTTGGAATCGGTTTTTCGGTCTGCTAGCTTGGCGGGCCGGTTGACCGGCGTGTCGATCACGATGCGGCAGCTGCGGCACGTCATCCTCGAGCTTCTTCAAATCCGTCACGACCGACCGGTCGAGCGTGGCGACGTCCGGCCAGTCGATCTCGACGAGGTTCCCCGACGGGTCACGGATGTACATCTGCACCGACCCGTCGGGCAGCTCGTAGATGTGCGAGAAGAACGCCGAGCCGTCCTGCATCCCGAGCTCCTTCGCCTTCAGGTACGCGGCCTCGAAGTCGTCGACGTTGATCCCGATGTGGTGGAACTCGGGCGGCGGCGTGTCGCGCTCGAACAGGTGCAGCTGGAGGTCGCCGAGGCGCAGGTACTGGACGGGGAAGGCGAAGTTGTACGTCGGGATCGTCTCCATCCCGAAGACCTCGGTGTAGAACCGCACCGACTCGCCGAGGTCGCGGGCGGAGATGCTGACGTGGTTGAAGCCGGTCGCCCTCACGCACCCGCCTTCGGCGAGACGCGCTCCCGGTCGACGCTCACGACTCGTCCTCCTCGTCCGAGGTCTCGCGGTACGACGGGTGCTCGTGCTTCTCGGGCTCGTCGCCCTCGGCCATCCGCAGCGCCCCCGCCTGGATGTCGGGGCGCATGCTCTTCTCGCCCGCCTGCTCCCTGCTCTCTTCCGCTTTCTCGTGGTTCTCGTTCATGCTGGGCGCATCCCCGCGCCGCAGCGAGCCGAAACCGGCGGCGCCGCGAGCGGGGCGAACTCCTGGCCGCCTCCGGGCATCAGAGCGCCTCCTCGAGCGCTCGCCGAACGAGCACCTGCGCAAGGTGCTGCCGGTACTCGGGGCTCCCGTTCGGGTCGCTCGCCGGCGACGTCCCCTCGGCGGCCGCCTGCGCTGCCTCGGCGGCGGACGCGCCCTCGGCGAGCGCGCGCTCGACCGCGACGGCACGAACGGGCGTCGGACCCATGTTCGTGAGCGCGACCGCCGCCCGCGACCCGTTCGGGCGGGCGAGGGCGGCGACGCCGACGATCGCCCAGTCCTGCGCCCGCCGAGAGAACTTGCGGTACGACCATCCCGACGCCCCCACCTTCGGGACGCGGATCTCCGTCAGGACCTCCTGCGGCTCGAGCGCGGTCTCGAAGACGCCGCGGAAGAAGTCCGCCGACCCGATCGTTCGCTCGGCTTGCGGACCGCGGACGACGAACTCGCTCCCGAGCGCGAGGAGCACCGTGGGCAGATCCGAGGCGGGGTCGCCGTGGGCGACGGAGCCGCCGATCGTCCCGAGATGGCGTACCTGCGGGTCGCCGACGAGGCCGGAGGCGTGGGCGACGATCGCGCACTCGCGCCGGAGCAGCTCGTCACGCTCGAGATCGTGGTAGCGGGTCAGCGCGCCGATCGCGATCCGGTCGCCGTCGTCGCGAACGTACGAGAGGTGGCGGAGCCGACCGATGTCGACGAGCAGCGAGGGAGCGGCGAACCGAAGCCGCATCAGGGGCAGCAGCGAGTGGCCGCCGGCGAGCAGCTTCGCGTCCTCGCGCGAGCGGAGCAGCTCGAGGGCATGCTCGACCGAGCCGGCGAGCTCGTAGTCGAACTTGGCCGGGATCATCGCCGCGCCTCCTGGATCGCCCGCCAGATGCGCTCGGGCGAGGCGGGCATGTCGATGTGGGTGACGCCGAGGTGGGAGAGCGCGTCGACGACCGCGTTGATCACCGCCGCCGGGGAGGCGATCGTCCCCGTCTCGCCGACGCCCTTGACGCCCATCGGGTTCGTGGGGCTCGGCGCTTCCGTCCGATCGAGCTCGAACGGGGGGATCTCGACGGCGCTCGGGACGAGGTAGTTCATCATCGAGCCGGTGACGAGATTTCCCTGCTCGTCGTAGACCGCCTCCTCGAAGAGCGCCTGGCCGATGCCCTGCGCGACGCCCCCGTGGACCTGCCCGTCGACGACCAGCGGGTTGATCACTCGGCCAACGTCATCGACCGCGATGTAGCGCACGATGCGCGCGTCTCCCGTCTCCGTGTCGACCTCGACGACCGCGATGTGGCAGCCGCCCGGCCAGCTGAAGTTCGGCGGGTCGTAGACGTAGTGGCCCTCGAGAACCGGCTCGACGCCATCGGGGAGGTTGTGCCCCGTCCACGCCCCGAGCGCGGTCTCGGCGATCGTCATCGAGCGATCGGTGCCGACGACGGTGAACCGCCCGTGCGCGTACTCGAGGTCTTCCTCGGCTGCCTCGAGCTGGTGACTCACGATCTTGCGCGCCTTCTCGATCACGCGCTCCGTCGCGTGGTAGAGGGCGACCCCGCCGACGGCAAGGCTGCGACTGCCGTAGGTGTCCATTCCGAGCGACGAGACGAAGGTATCTCCGTGCAGGATCTCGACGTCCTCGTACGGCACCCCGAGCTGCTCGGCGATGATCTGCGAGAACGTCGTCACGTGGCTCTGCCCGTGCGGTGAGGTGCCGATGACCGCCTGCACCGCCCCCGTCGGGAGGCAGCGAACGCTCGCTGCTTCCCACCCGCCGGCGACGTACTTGAGCGAGTAGAGGATGCGCGAGGGTGCCAGTCCGCACATCTCGATGTACGTCGAGAGGCCGATCCCCAGCTGCGCTCGGTCACCGCGCTCGCGGCGCTCGGCCTGCTCGCGGCGGAGGGCGTCGTAGTCGAGCATCGTGAGCGCCCTGTCGAGCGATCCCTCGAAGTCGCCGGAGTCGATCGTGAGCCCGGAGGCGATCTGCGCCGGGAACTCCTTGATGAAGTTGAGCCGCCGCAACTCGACAGGATCCTTGCCGAGCTTCCGCGCGAGCGCGTCGACGGCGCGCTCGATCGCGTAGGTCGCCTCGGGCCGGCCGGCGCCGCGGTAGGCGTCGGTCGGCGTCGTATGCGTGAAGACCCCGACGCAGTCGAACGCGTAGGCGACGGGGTCGTAGGCGCCCGAGTAGATGTACGCGCCGAGGATCGGGATGCCGGGCGTCACGAGCTGGAGGTAGGCGCCCATCGCGGCCGTCAGCGCGACCCTGACGGCCGTGATCTTCCCCTCGGCGGTTGCGGCGAGCTCGATCTCCTGCACGAGGTCGCGGCCGTGGATCGTCGCCAGGTAGTTCTCCGAGCGCTCCTCCACCCACTTGACCGACCGCCCGAGGCGGCGGGCGAGTGCGAGGGCGAGCGCCTCCTCCGCGTAGATGTTGAGCTTGGAGCCGAAGCCGCCGCCCACGTCAGGTGCGATCACGCGGAGCTTCGACTCGGGGATGCCCAAGACGCCGGCGAGCGTGACGCGCGCGATGTGGGGGATCTGTGTCGCCGACCAAAGGGTGTATTCGCCGGTCGCCGGGCGGGGCTCGACGAGCACGCCGCGCGGCTCGATCGCGTTCGGGATCAGGCGCTGCTGGCGATACCGCTCCTTGACCGTCACGGCCGCCTCGGCGAACGCGCGCTCGATGTCCCCCTGGACGAGCGTCCACTCGTAGCAGGCGTTGCTCTCGTACTGGTCGTGGACGAGAGGAGCATCCTCGGCGAGGGCGGCCTCGACGTCCGTGACGGCCGGCAGCGGCTCGTAGTCGACGGCGACGAGCTCCGCGGCGTCCTTCGCCGCGGCGCGCGACTCGGCGACGACGACCGCGACGCCGTCGCCGGCGTAGCGCGCCTTGTCGGGCGTGAGCGGCCAGTGGTCGGGGGTGCGGATCTCCTCGTGGACGGGCCAGGCGCAGGGAAGCGTCGCCTCCCAGTCGCCCTTCAGCTCCGCGCCCGAGAACGCGGCGACCACGCCCTCCTGCTCGCGCGCCGCCGACGTGTCGACGCTCCTGATGCGCGCGTGCGCATACGGGCTGCGGACGACGCTCATCCACACCATGCCCGGCAGCGTCAGGTCCTCGACGTAGCGCCCCTGCCCGGTCAGGAGCTTCGCGTCTTCCTTGCGCAGCGCCGGGTCGCCGATGAAGCCCGGCCGGCGTACCTCCGTAACAGCCATTTGCCTCCTCCTACGCGCGCGCGGCGGCCTGAACCGCCTCGACGATGTTGTGGTAGCCGGTGCAGCGGCAGAGGTTGCCCTCGAGCCCGTGCCGAATCTCGTCGGCCGACGGATTCGGATGCTCGGCGAGCAGACCCGCGACCGCCATCACCATTCCCGGCGTGCAGAAGCCGCACTGGAGCGCGTGGTGACGGTGGAAGGCTTCCTGCACCGGGTGGAGCCGGCCGTCGTGCGCGAGGCCCTCGATCGTCGTCACCTCACGCCCGTCGGCCTGAACGGCCAGCAACGTGCACGATTTCACCGACTCGCCGTCGAGCAGGACGGTGCAGGCGCCGCACGAGGTCGTGTCGCACCCGACCTTCGTGCCCGTGAGGCCGAGCTGCTCGCGCAGGGTGTACACGAGCAGGTCACGGGGCTCGACCTGCCCCTCCCACCGGGTCCCGTTGACGGTGATCGCGATGCTCCTCACAAACCGCCTCCCTCGCTCGAGCCAACTGTCGGCGCGAGCATACTCGCGCGACGGCGACGCCGCTACGCTGCCCGGACGGGGTTCGTCAGCGCCCCGATGCCCTCGATCTCGACGGTGACCTCGTCGCCCGGCCGCAGGA
>JALZFG010000133.1 GCA_030861645.1 Actinomycetota bacterium | reverse complement strand
GGTTGTGCCCGCGGCGGCGGCGCTGTGGTTCCGCCGTCGCTAGACGACCGCTTTCACTGCCGCGCGCCGACGCCGCTCAGGAGCTCGCGGATCCGCAGCAGTCCGCCCGTCTTGGGTGAGAGGACGGGCGTCTCGAGACCCGCGCGCTCACGAATCCCCGCGAGCACGTCGGCGAGCGCCTCGGTCGCGCTCCAGCGCGGGCTCCACCCGAGCTCCTCGCGCGCGCGCGTCGAGTCGAGCAGCGGAACGCCGAACGCGAGGTCGACCCATCCCGGCGGCGTCGGCTGCAGGTGGAGACGCCACGTGAGCGTCGCGCCCGCCCGCAGCACCCGCGGCGAGACCGGCACGAGCCGGGCCCCGAGGAGGCGCGCGACCCCTGGCGCGTCGAGGACGGGCTCGGCGGCGACGTTGAACGCTCCGCGCGCGTCGCTCTTGACGGCGAGCCGGTAGGCGTTGCCGATGTCGAGCGAGTGGACCGCCTGAACCCTGAGATCCGGGTGGTTCGGCACGACCGGGATCAGCCCCGGACGAAGGAGCGGGCTGAGGAGGAACGGCCCGGCGAACAGCCGACGGACGCCCGAGGCCGCCTCACGCTTGAAGATCAGCGCCGGCCGCAGCCGGACGGAGCGAACGTCGGGATGCTCGCGCTCGAAGCGGTCGAGGCGCCGCTCGACCTCGGCCTTGTGTCGCGAGTAGAAGCTCGTGGGAATACCGTCCGTTCGCCAGTCCTCGCGCACCGTTCGGTCCTTCGGGCCGCGCGAGTACGCGCCGATCGACGACGCGTAGACGAGCGAGGGGACGCGGGCGTCCGCCACAGCCCGGAAGACGCGGGTGGAGCCCTCGACGTTGACCCGCGAGAGCAGCGCGAGATCGTGGGACGGCTGGATGACCCACGCGAGGTGGACGACGGCGTCGGCGCCCCGGAAGTGCGGCACGAGGTCGCTCGACACGATGTCCGCCTCCGCCCACGTCGTCTTCGCGACCTCGAGCTTGGGCTGCCGGCGGGCGATCCCGACCACCGAGTCGACGTCCGGGTCGTCAGCGAGGTGCGTGAGGAGGCTCGTGCCGACGTTGCCGGTCGCGCCGACGACGACGACTCTCATCTGCGCGGGGTCTCGATCATCCGTTGCCTTCCAGCGGTCGCAGCAGGAAGCGGCCGTACTCGCGCCCACGGAAGGTTGCACGGCCGCTGAAGCCGTCGGAATCCGGCTCGAGCACGTCGACGAAGCCGCGCAGCGGCCCCCGGTAGACGAGGGAGAGACCCTCGACGCTGAACGGCGCCCCCGGCAGCGGCCCGAGCCTCGTCTCGCCGCGACCGTTTGCAATGCGCTTGCGCACTCCGACGAGCGGCGGCAGCAGGCCGCCCGTCCGGACGACGCGCCAGACGCCGTCGAGCTCTCGCTCCGACGGCACGGGCGTCGGCGCTGCGGCGTCAGCGGGCATCGCTCGGTGTGTTCTCGGGGTGCTGACGCTCAAACCCCGAGACTGCTACTTGCCCCCGCGGCGCGGCGCTCGCCACTTCGCTCCTCACTCACGAGGCTGCTGCTGCCCCGCGGCAAGGGCGCCGCAAGCGCTGATTGCGCTCGCGCCGCAAGAGCGCCCAAGCGCCGATCGAGCTCACGCGCGATCGGCCGCGCCCGTCACGCCGGCCTCCTTGGCGCAGTGCGCGCAGCAGAAGAACCGGCTGTCGCTCTCGATCCCGTGCCCGATCACCGCGCAACCGCAATGCTCGCAGCGAGGTGCGAGCGCGTGGATCGCGCACTCGAAGCTGTCGAACACGTGCGTCGAGCCCTCCATGACGACCTCGAAGCTCTTGTCGTACTCGTTCCCGCAAACCTCGCAGCGCCCCATCGGGCGGCTCTGTTGCCGTCGCGGTCGCACGCGAAACACGCGGAACATCGCCGAGTCGCTCGCGCGCTCGTGCGATGGCCGGTGAACGTCGAGGCCCGCCGAGCGCGCGGACGTCGGGGCGTTACGCCGCGGCGAGCTCGCGCGTCAGCGCTAGCTTCTCGAGCGCGTCCGTCTCGATTTGCCGCACCC
>JALZFG010000104.1 GCA_030861645.1 Actinomycetota bacterium | reverse complement strand
GCTCCGGACGACGTCGTCGAGGACGCGAAGCGCCTCGTCAGCGCGGCCGGCATGGACGTCGCCGGCGTCGAGTACCTCGTGAACGAACGCGACGGCCGCGCGTACTTCTACGACCTGAACGCGCTCTCGAACTTCGTCGCCGACGCGCCCCACGTCGTCGGCTTCGACCCCTTCGTTGACCTCGTCGACCTGATCGCGGCCCGCGCCGGGCTGCTCGCCGCCGCCTAGGCGCGGAAGCCGTCCAGCGCGGCTTCGACGAGGCGCGGCAGCGTCGCCAGGTTGTATCCACCCTCGAGCACGGCGGCAACGCGCGGCGCAAGCCGCGCGCAGCGCTCGGCCAGCTCGCGGAACCCCGCCTCGGTCACCCGCATCTGCGCGAGCGGGTCCGCGACGTGGGCGTCGAATCCGGCGGCCACGAGCAGGAGCTCGGGGCCGAAGCGACGGACGGCGGGCTCGACCGCCTCCACGAACGCACGCCGGTACTCCTCGTCCCCCGAACCGGCTGGCAGCGGGACGTTCAGCGTCGTCTCCTCCTGGTCGCCCGGCCCGCCGGTTCCGGGATAGAACGGCCACTGATGCAGCGAGACGACGAGCACCGCCGCGTCGCCCCAGAAGATCGCCTCGGTGCCGTTCCCGTGGTGCACGTCCCAGTCGACGATTGCGACCCGGTCGAGCCGAAGTTCGGCCTGCGCGTAGCGCGCGGCGATGGCGATGTTGTTGAAGAAGCAGAAGCCCATCGCGCGACCGGCGAGGGCGTGGTGCCCGGGCGGCCGGACGAGTGCGAACGCGTTCTGCTCGGCCGCGGTCATCGCCGTCCCGGCGGCGAGCAGTGCCGCCTCGTAGGTCGACGGCGAGCAGACGGTGTCGGGGTCGAGCCAGGTTGTCCGAGCGCACGCCCGGATCTCGTCGACGTACCGCGGCAGGTGGCAGCGCTCGACATCGGCCGACGTGGCCGGGCGGCTGTCCTCGTAATCCGGGAACGCCTCGAGCAGCCGCATGAGGCGCTCCTGCGACTCGGGGTGAGCGCCCGTGGGGTGCAGGCGCGCCATCTCGGGATGACTCACGAGCCGGATGCGTCCGCCCTCGCGGCGAGGCGCTCGGACAGCTGGTTCAGCCCGAGCTCCTTCGCGAACGTGGACGCCTCCGCCCACGTCGGAGAGTGATCATCGACGGGAGGGAGGGGTGCGGAGGCGTCCAGCGTGGCAATTCGTCGATAGAGCAGAAGTTCCTCCCGGCACGAGGCGAACCGTCCGGCGGCGAGCGCGGCGGCGAGCGATCCGTACTTGCGCACCACCTCAGCCGCCTTCTTCGGGCCGACGCCGGGCGCGCCGGGCAGACGGTCGGAGGGGTCGCCGCGAAGCGCGACGAAGTCGGGCACCTGCTCGGGCTCGACGCCGTAGCGCTCACGCACCTCGTCGGGTCCGACCCGCGCGAGCTCGCTGATCCCACGAATCGGCATGAGGATCGTCGTCCGGGCGCTCGCGAGCTGGAACGCATCGCGGTCGGACGTCGCGACGAGCACCGTTCCGCCCCGCCTCTCCTCGGCCGCGGCGGCCGCCGCGAGGAAGTCGTCCGCCTCGTACCCCTCCCCCTTCGCAGCGACGAACCCGAGCCGGCGCACGAGCTCCGGCAGGAGCTCGAGCTGCTCCAAGAGCTCGTCGTCGAACTCGCGCCCGGCCTGGTACCCCTCGAAGGCCTCGTGCCGGTACGTCGGGACGCCAAGCGTGTCCCACGCGACGAGGACCGCCCGCGGCTGCTCCTCGTCCCAAAGACGAAGCAGCATGTTCGTGAACCCGACGAGCGCGCCGGCGGGCCGCGCGCCCGCGCGCCGGATCGACTTCGGGAGCGCGTGGTAGGCGCGGTGCGCCAGAGAGTCGCCGTCGACGGCGAGGAGCGGCCTCAAAGGCGCGCCTCGAGCTCACGAATCGCGTTCATCAGTCGCTCCGTGGCGATCTCCGCGGCGTCCTTGAGCTCGCGGTCGCGGAGGTCGTCGAGCGCGATCGGCGGCCCATAGGTAACGCGCAGCGGGCCGAGCCGTGATAGTCGGTCGGTGCCGGCGAGCGCCGCGGGGACGAGTGGAACCTCGGCGGCGAGCGCGATCCGCGCCGTCCCGGTGTGCGCCCGTGGCCGGTGCCTCTTGCGCAGACCCTTCTTCCGGCGCGTTCCCTCGGGGAACATGACGAGGACGTCGCCGTCGCGCACGACCGCGATCGCCTTCCGGATGGCGGCGGTGTCCTGCTCCCCCCGGCGTACCGGGAACGCGCCACCGTGCAACAGGATCGGCTTGAAGATCGGGTTGAAGAGCTCGACCTTCGCCATCCAACGGAGGCGCCAGCGTGGCCAGAGCGGCATGCCGAGCGCCCACGGGTCGAAGTTCGACAGGTGGTTCGAAGCGAGCACGAAGCCGCCGCCCGGGGGGACGTGCTCGAGCCCTCGGGCCCGGAGGCGGAAGAGGAGGCGCACGACGGGCCAGCTGACGATGCCGATGAAGTAGTAGAGGGGGATGGACACGGTCGGAAGTGTCCCGAATCCATGCCGAGAGGCGCACCGGCGACCCTCGCCGCGCATCGCCTGGCGGCGGCCGCGCTCGGCGCAGCCCTTACCGCGCGGGGGCTGAGCTATCGTGGATCGCGTGGGGAAGACGCTCGTGATCGCCGAGAAGCCCTCCGTTGGCCGCGACCTCGCGGCCGCGCTTCCAGGCTCGTTCAAGCAGGTCGACGGCTACCTCGAGTCCGACGACCACGTGATCGCCTGGGCTGTCGGCCATCTCGTCGAGCTTGCCGAGCCCGAGGACTACGACGCGAAGCTGAAGAAGTGGCGGATGGCAGATCTCCCGATCGTCCCGGACGCCTTCAAGCTGAAGCCCCGCGATCCGAAGTCGAAGAAGCAGCTCGACCTCATTCGCAGGCTGCTCAAGCGGCAGGACATCGAGGTGATCGTCAACGCCTGCGACGCGGGGCGGGAGGGGGAGCTGATCTTCACGTACCTCTACGAGGCGACCGGCGCCGACAAGCCCGTCCGGCGCCTGTGGCTGAACTCGATGACGAAGCAGGCGATCCAAGAGGCGTTCGCCCACCTGCGCTCGGGCGAAGAGATGACGCCGCTCGAGCAGGCTGCCCGCTCGCGCTCCGAAGCCGACTGGCTCGTCGGCATGAACGCCACGCGCGCGGCCTCGATTCGGCTGCGCGCCGCCTTCGACGGCGCCGTCTCGCTCGGCCGCGTCCAGACGCCGACGCTCGCGATCGTCGTCAGGCGCGAGGTGGAGATCCGCGATTTCAAGCCCACGCCCTACTGGCTCGTCGAGGCGCTCTTCGCCGCCTCGGGGGAGAGGCTCTACACAGGCCGCTACCTCGGCGGAAAGCGCCTGCCGGAGGACGAGGCCGAGGGGGTCGTCAGCGCCTGCCGCGGCAAGCGGGGCGTCGTGACGAGGCTCGAGAAGAAGGAGGAGCGCGAGGCGCCGCAGCTCCTCTACGACCTCACCTCGCTCCAGCGTCACGCGAACACGCTCTACGGCTTCTCGGCCCGCCGGACGCTGCGAGCCGCGCAGGCGCTGTACGAGGAGCGCAAGGCAATCACCTACCCGCGGACGAACTCGCGCTTCCTTTCCGGCGACCTCGTCGAGGACCTGAAGCCGACCGCCGAGCTCGTCGGGCGGGATCCGGAGTACGCGAAGGCGGCTCGCTACGTCGTGCAGCTCGAGAAGCTGCCGCTCGCCCGCGTCGTCGACGACGCGCGCGTGACGGACCACCACGCGATCATTCCGACGCGCGCCGAGCACGAGCTCACGAGGATGAGCGAGGACGAGCGCAAGGTCTACGACCTCGTCGTGAGGCGCTTCCTCGCCGCCTTCCACCCAGACGCCGTCTACGAGCGCACGCGAATCGAGACGACCGTCGAGAGCCACGCGTTCCGCACGAGCGGCCGCGTTCTCCTCGTCGAGGGTTGGCGCGCCGTCTACGGCGAGCCTGACGTCCGGCAGCGAGAGCGCGCGCCGGAACCCCGTGGAAACGGGGCCGTGTCCACGGGCGAGGATGATTCCGGCGGCGACCAGAAGCTCCCGCGCCTCGAGCAGGGCGAGGAGGTCGAGACGCGCTCGGTCGAGTCCCTGCGCAAGGAAACGCAGCCCCCGCGGCGCTATACCGACGCCTCGCTTCTGGGCGCGATGGAGGCCGCCGGAAAGGACATCGAGGACGCCGAGCTGCGCGAGGCAATGAAGGACTCGGGGATCGGGACGCCTGCGACGCGGGCCGCGATCATCGAGCGGCTGATCGAGGTCGGGTACATCGAGCGCGAGGGGCGTGCGCTCCGGGCGACCGAGAAGGGGATCCAGGTGATCCGCCTCCTCGGCGAGCATCCGCTCACGTCCGCGGGTCTGACGGGCGACTGGGAGCACCGGCTCGGGCAGATCGAGCGCGGCGAGGACTCGCGCGGGAAGTTCATGTCGGACATCGTCAAGTTCACGGGGGAGACCGTCGCGGAGCTCGACAAGCTGAAGGGGGTGAAGATCGAGCGCGCGAACCTCGGCCCCTGCCCTGTCTGCGGGCGCGAGGTGATCGAGAACCGCAAGGGGTATTCCTGCTGGACGAAGGAGGACCCGGGCTGCGGGTTCGTGATCTGGAAGCAGAAGGCCGGAAAGACGCTGCCCGTCGCGGTCGTCAGGGAGCTGATGGAGAAGGGCCGGACGGAGAAGCCCGTGCCCGGCTTCCGCGGCCGCTCAGGACGCCCGTTCAGCGCCCGCCTCGAGCTCGCCCAGGACGAGAACGGCAAGTGGCGCGTCGAGTTCGCCGAGGAGTGGGCAAACCGGCGCCAGGAGCCGACCGCGGCGGTTGCGAGCGATGCCTCCGCCGGTCCGCCGAGCTCCGTCATCGTCGAGTGAGCCGGCGTCGGCCAACCTTTCTCGCTCGCGGCCGTCTGATCTCGAGGGGCGTCTTCGTGGTCGCGTAGTCGTCCGCGCGGAATACCGCCCTTCCGCACGCCGTTGAGGAGTAGGGGAGGCTGTCGGTTCCCCCTGGAAATTCGAGGAAAAGACCCGTACAGTGCGAAAGGTTTGACGGAGTCGAAGCGTCTACGAGAGAGGGAAGCCGAGACAATCCAAGCGTCGTCCGCCGGCGGCGAAGTGCCGAGAAAGGGAGTTGAAGAGCGCTTGACCCACCACCAGTTGCACGAGCTTCTCGAGACCGAGCAGGCGCGCACCCTCGTCGAGGGCGCGGAAGAGCGCGGGTTCATCGAGCCCGCGGAATTCGAGGCGTTCGCGCTCGAGCACGACCTGACCGAGGACGAGGTCGAGCAGCTGGCGCGGGAGCTCGAGGCGCTCGGGTTCGAGATCGGCGCGCCCGCGCCCACCGAGGCCGAGCAGCAGGCGCAGCAGGTGCCGATCGAGCCGCCGTTCGACCCCGCCGAGGCGCTGACCGGCGCCGCGGACAGCCTCCAGCTCTTCCTGGCCGACGTCGGTAGGCACAAGCTGCTGACCGCAGCCGAAGAGGTGGCGCTCGCCAAGCGGATCGAGCGCGGCGATCCCGTCGCGAAGCGGCGCATGATCGAGTCGAACCTGCGGCTGGTCGTCTCGATCGCGAAGGGCTACCGCGGCCTCGGCGTCCCGTTCCTCGACCTGATCCAGGAGGGAACGCTCGGGCTGAACCGCGCCGTCGAGAAGTTCGACTGGCGTCGCGGCTACAAGTTCTCGACCTACGCGACCTGGTGGATCCGCCAGTCCGTGCAGCGGGCGGTCGCGAACCACGCGCGGACGATTCGCGTACCGGTCCACGTCGTCGAGCGGCAGCAGAAGCTGTCGCGCGCGGCGCGCAGGCTCGAGGTGGAGCTTGGCCGCGACGCGACCAAGGACGAGCTCGCCGACGCGACCGGACTGCCGATCCAGCACGTCGACGAGGCGCTCGGCGCCGCGCAGGCGTCGGTGTCGCTCAACCAAACGGTCGGCGCGGACGACGAGGGCGAGCTCGGCGACCTCTTCGCCGACCGCGAGGCGGCCGACCCGTTCGACGAGGCGGAGGAGTCGCTGCGGCGCCAGGGCGTGCGCCGCGCGCTCGACGCTCTCCCCGAGCGCGAGCGGCGCATCCTCGAGCTGCGGTTCGGGTTCGAGGGCGAGCCGTGGACGCTCGAGGCGATCGGCCACGAGCTCGACCTGACGCGCGAGCGCGTCCGCCAGCTCGAGGCGCAGGCGCTCGCCCGGCTGTCGGCGATCCGCGACCTGCAGCGCGTGGGACCGGCGTAGCTTCACCGCTCTCGCAACCGTGCGTCTGCGCGCGGAGGGTGTCAGCGAGGCTCATGAGAGATGTCGCGAGCCCACACGGGCCGACTCGCGAGCTTGAGCCCGAGCCAACCTCTTGGAATACTCCTCGTCTCATTCGTGAGACCCTGAAGAAAAAGGAGGCAGCGTGAGGCGATCAGCGTCCAGGCTCGGAGTCGTCGCTGTGTGCATCGTCGCCCTCGCCGTGGCGGGGGGCGCCGGGCTCGCGGCACCGGATAGTGGCAAAGTCAGAAGGGGTGGGACGCTCGTCTTCGCGGGCGCCTCCGACCCCACCTACCTCGACCCCGCGCTCGTCTCGGACGGCGAGTCGTTCCGGGTAACGAAGCAGATCTTTGAGGGCCTCGTCGAGCTCAAGCCGGGGACGACGAGAGTGCGGCCGGCGCTGGCAAGGAGCTGGAAGCTTGGCAGGGACGGCAAGACGTGGACGTTCCGCCTGCGCCGCGGCGTGCGATTCCATGATGGCACCCCCTTCAACGCCGCCGCGGTCTGCTTCAACTTCAACCGGCAGTACAACTTCCGCGGGCCGTTCCAGGATGCGTCCGCGAGCTACTACTGGCAGAACATCTTCGGTGGCTATCGCCGCAACGAGAGCTCGAGCCTGTCGCCGAGCCTCTACAGGAGCTGCAGGGCGAGGGGCAAGTACACGGCGGTGATCAAGCTGCGAACCCGATCGGGACCGTTCATCCCCTCGCTCGTGATCTCCTCCTTCGCCATCCAGAGCCCGACCGCGCTGAGGCGCTATAACGCCAATCGCGGCGAGCTGCGCGGCGGGACCTTCTACCCGACCGGAAGCTACGCGTTCAGCCATCCGACGGGAACGGGCCCGTACATCTTTCGGTCCTGGCGAGTCGGCGAGAAGGTCGAGCTCGTCCGAAACCCGCGCTACTGGGGCAAGAAGCCGGGGATCAGCCGCCTGATCATCCGACCGATCTCGAACAACACGGCGCGTCTGCAGGCGCTCCAGACCGGCGAGGTCAACGCGTACGACCTCGTCCAACCGCAGGACGTCGCAACGATTCGGCGGAACAACCGGCTGAAGCTGGTCAACCGGCCGCCGTTCAACGTCGGCTACGTCACGATCAACTCGGCCCATCCGCCGTTCAACAACGTCCTCGTC
>JALZFG010000438.1 GCA_030861645.1 Actinomycetota bacterium | reverse complement strand
CTCTCGGGCGCGGAGGCGCAGCGTCCCGCCGGCGCTGCGCCGGGCGCTGACCGTGCGCGACCGCGGCTGCCGCTTCCCCGGGTGCGGGAACGAGCGCTTCCTCGATGCGCACCACATCGAGCACTGGGCGAGGGGCGGCGAGACGAGCCTCGACAACCTGCTCTTGCTCTGCCGCCGCCACCACCGGCTCGTGCACGAGGGCGGCTGCGGCATCGAGCGCGACGGCGACGGTGAGCTGCGCTTCCGCGACCGCGGCGGGTTCGCGATCCCCTCGGTGCCCCGCTCTCCTCCCGCCGTCCCGGATGACTTGCGCGCGCGCAACCGTCGCTTCGGCCTGGCGATCGCTGCCGACACGTGCTCGGGCGGGCTCAACGAGCGGATGGATCTCGGGCTGGCCGTCGATTCGCTGCTCGGCATCGTCGGGTAGCCAGCACGCGGCAGCGCGAAGCTCGGGAACTGGCCCCCTGACGACGCTCTCGCGAGCGATGCAATCGTTAGACCGCTCGGAAGTCGTAGCGGGAAGCGATACGACCCATCGCTTCGGGCGTCACGCTTCCCGACGCGAGCGCCGTCGCCAGATCCCGCATGTAGTGCTCCCAGCCGCTCGGGGTGTTGAAGTTGAGGAAGCGCACCGGCCGCTCGCTGCCGTTCCAGAAGGTGTGAACGACGCCCGGCGGGACGCAGACGAACGTTCCGGCACCGAGCTCGAGCGTCTCGTCACCGAGACGCATCGCGAGCATGCCCTCCAGGACGTAGAACATGTCGTGCAGCCGCTCGTGGACATGCGCGGGCGGTCCGGGAAATCCCGGCTCGGCTACGACCTCACCCAGGTAGAAGGAGCCGCCCGTATCCTCGCCCGTTGCCTTGATCGTGACCGAGGCGGGACCTCGAATCTGCTCTCCCTCGCCCGGTCTCTGAACGATCGCTTCGATCCGACCCTCCTCCATCGTCGCCGTCGCCGAGCAACCCCTCCCTATGCGATCGCGGCGACCCGCTCCGCGGCCAGCCGCGCCGCCTCCGTCGGCGTCGTCCCGACGCGGACGCCGTGTGCCTCGAGCGCCTCCTTCTTGGCCTGCGCCGTCCCGCTGGCCCCCGAGATGATCGCGCCGGCGTGACCCATCGTCTTGCCGGGCGGCGCCGTGAAGCCGGCGACATACGCGACGACGGGCTTGGACATCTGCCGAGCGATGAACTCCGCCGCCGTCTCCTCCTCGTTGCCGCCGATCTCGCCGACCATCACGACGAGCTCCGTCTCGGCGTCGGCCTCGAAGCGCTCGAGGATGTCGACGAACGACGAGCCGACGATGGGATCGCCCCCGATGCCGACGACCGTCGAGTTGCCGAGGCCGAGTTGCGCGAGTTCGTGGCCGATCTGGTACGTGAGCGTTCCCGACCGGCTGACGAGCCCGATCGAGCCCTCGTGGAAGACCTCCGCGGGGATGATGCCGACGTTCGCCTTTCCCGGCGAGAGCGCGCCGGGGCAGTTCGGGCCGAGCAGCGTGACGCCGCGCGGGCGGATGTAGTTGTAGATGCGCAGCATGTCGTGCGCGGGCAGCCCTTCCGCAATGCAGATGACCGTGCCGATCCCAGCGTCGACAGCCTCGTAGATCGCGTCCGCCGCGAAGCGGGCGGGGACGAACACGATCGTCGTGTTCGCGCCGGTGGCGGCGACCGAATCGGCGACGGTATCGAAGACGGGAATGCCGTCGACGTCTTGACCCCCTTTCCCGGGCGTAACCCCGGCGACCACGTTCGTCCCGTACGCCTTGCTCCGCCGCGTGTGGAAGGAGCCTTCCCGCCCGGTGATGCCCTGGACGACGAGCCGGGTCTCACGATCGACCACGATCGCCACCGTCTACGTCGCCTTCCGCGCCTTGAACACGATCTTCTCGTCGACGTACTCGCCGTCCACGACTCGGTCGGCGAGGAGCTCGCGCACGCGGTCCGCCTCCTTGCCGGCGCAACCGGTTCGCGCGAGCCACGCCTCGAGCGGCCGCCGCTTCTCACAGCGCTCGACGGCCTCCATCACGAGACGCGCGTCCGCGGCGAACGAGCGCCACTCCGCCTCGCTGTACGAGCGTACGTGCGTCGGGTCCCGCAGGCGCTCGGCTTTCTCAACCTCGTCCGACCCGTAGAGCGTGTCCTCG
>JALZFG010000098.1 GCA_030861645.1 Actinomycetota bacterium | reverse complement strand
GACGAGGAGATCGACGTCGAGCGCGTCTACCGCCATCCGCGCACGACGCCGCTCGACCCGGACACGGGGCAGATCACGGGCGAGCGCGCGCACGTCGCGTTCGCGTGCGCGGCGATGCGCGTGGTCGTGGAGGCCGACGTCGAGCTCGGGCTGACGCGGGTCGTCTGGATTGGGACGGCGCAGGACGTGGGGCGAGCCGTGAATCCGCGCGCGGTCGAGGGGCAGATCGAGGGCGGCACGGCGCAGGGCCTCGGGCTCGCCCTGATGGAGGAGCTTCAGACGCGCGAGGGTCGCATCGCGAACGCGAGCTTCACCGACTACCTCATTCCGACCGCGCTCGACATGCCGAGCGTCGTCTCGGAGCTCGTCGAGGAGCCCGAGCCCGATGCCCCGTACGGCGCGAAGGGCGTGGGCGAGCCGCCGACCGTCGTCTCGACCGCGGCCGTCGTCTCCGCCCTCCGCGACGCGACCGGGCGCGAGCTGGCGCGCGTCCCCGTCCGCCCCGACGACATCGTACGGCTGCCGTGAGCCGAACGGCGCCGTCCTCCCGCCGTCTGCTGCCCGCTTGTAAACGCGCCATTCCGGAAGGCGGGGCGTGAGCGCGCTCGCCCGCCGGCTCGCGGTGGCGCGCGGCGACGAGCCCGCCGACCTCGTCGTGCGCGGGGGCCGCGTCCTCTCGGTCTTCACGCGCGAGTGGCTCGACGCCGATGTCGCGGTCTGCGACGGCGTCATTGCCGGGCTCGGCGAGTACGAGGGTCGCGAGACCATCGACGCCACCGCGCGTTGGGTCGCGCCCGGTTTCATCGATGCGCACATGCACCTCGAGTCCACGAAGCTGCTCGTCGACGAGTTCGCGCGGCTCGTGCTGCCGCTCGGGACGACGGCGGTGGTCGCCGATCCACACGAGATCGCGAACGTGCTCGGCACCGACGGCGTCCACTGGCTCGCCGATCTCTGCGACGAGATCCCGCTCGACGTCTACTTCATGGCCTCGTCCTGCGTCCCCGCGTCGCGCTTCGAGTCGCCGCGCCGGCCGCTGACGCCGGGCGACCTCGAGGGTCTGCTCCGTCGGAGACGCGTGCTCGGCCTGGCGGAGATGATGAACTTCCCGGGAGTCATCGCGGGCGACCCGAGCGAGCTCGAGAAACTGCGGCTGAGCGGCGCGAAGCACGTGGACGGGCATGCTCCAGGCGTCCTCGGCAAGGCCCTCAACGCGTACGCCGCCGCCGGCATTCGCTCTGACCACGAGGCGCTCACGGTGGAGGAGGGCCGGCAGCGTCTGCGAGCCGGCATGTGGGTGCTGATCCGCGAGGCGTCGATGGCTCGCAACCTGCGCGACCTCCTGCCGCTCGTGCGCGAGTTCGGCCCCGGTCGGCTCGCCTTCTGCACCGACGATCGCGACCCCGAGCACATCGCGGACGAGGGGCACGTCAACTCGATGGTGCGGGATGCCGTCGCCTGGGGCGTCGCTCCCGAGGACGCGCTCGTCATGGCCTCGCACCATCCTGCGCTCTGGCACGGACTCGACCACCTCGGGGCGGTGGCGCCCGGCTACCAGGCCGATCTGCTGCTCCTCCCCGACCTCGAGCGGTTCGAGCCCGACGTCGTCCTCAAGGACGGGAGGGTGGTCGCCGAGATCCCGCGCGCGACCGTTCCCGAGTGGGTGAAGAACACCGTTCACATCGCCGCGCTCGACGCCGACAGCTTCCGCATTCCGTGGCGGGGCGGCCCCGCCCGCGTCGTCGGGCTCGTCGAGGATCAGGTCGTGACGGCCGCGTTGAACGAGGAGCCGAGTCTCCGCGACGGAGAGGTCGTCGCCGACGTCGGACGCGACCTCGCCAAGCTCGCGGTCGTCGAGCGCCATCTCGGGACGGGCCGAGTGGGGCTCGGTCTCGTCACGGGCTTCGGCCTCGAGCGAGGCGCCCTGGCATCGACGGTCGCCCACGACGCGCACAACATCGTCGTCGTCGGCGTGGTCGACGACGACATGAAGCACGCGGTCGAGCGCCTCGCGGACATCCAGGGCGGGATCGTCGCGGTCTCCGCCGGCGAGATCGTGGGCGAGTGCCCGTTGCCCGTGGCCGGGCTCCTCTCCGACGCGCCGCTCGCGGAGGTAATCGAGCGAAGCCGGGCCTGCAACGAGGCGGCGGGGAAGCTGGGGTGCAAGCTCGCGACGCCGTTCCTCACGCTCGCCTTCCTGGCGCTCTCCGTTATCCCGAGGCTCAAGCTGACGGATCACGGGCTCGTCGACGTCGAGCGTTTCGAGCTCGTCCCGCTCGCCGCCGGATAGGTGCCGCGCCTCGCGGTCCTCGCGGTCGGGCTCGCGTGCCTGCTCGCGCTCGCGGCGTGCGGAGGCGGTGACGACGCGGCCGAGCTCGAGCGGGGCGTGGTCCGGATCGGCGC
>JALZFG010000091.1 GCA_030861645.1 Actinomycetota bacterium | reverse complement strand
GACCGGGGACACGCGTGCGTACCCTCCGAACGACGATGCAGGCACTCGCAACCTTCGGTGTCCCCCCGAAGACTACTGGCCGTACTCCCTGAGCGACTTCGAGCGCGAGCCGCCGGCCTTCTGCCTCGCATTCGCGCAGAATTACCAGGCAGAGAAGTACCTCCGTCTAGACGAGCCCAGCACCGATCGTTCGGAGCTCCTCGACCGGATCGAAGACGAGCATTGCGGCGGGTCTCCCTTCGATGTTCGGCTTCACCGTGTTCAGCTCGATCTCGCAGGCGGCCGCGACGGGGAAAATTCCGTTTCCGACTCCCGGTGAAAAGGCGCCCCGCGCGATGCGATCGTCGCGGTCGGCTATGACGACGGGATGAGGATTCGGAATACGGACCCACGTGGTACGGAAGCGCAGGGAGCGCTGAAAATCCGAAGCTCCTGAGGCACGTCGTGGGGAGAACACCGGGTACGGGTGGCTTCCCTACGAGTACGTGCGCCACGGCGTCGCCTCGGACAGGTGGGTCCTGGTGAAAGCGGAGTGGCTCGACACGAGTCTGTTCAGGAGACGCAGGCGGCGATCACGCCGGGCTGATACCGAGCTGTTGCGAGCACGGCGGGCGATCGTCCTTCTGGGCCGCGAACCGGCTCCGCGAAGAAGCCGGGGTTACGTGAGACGTTCGCCTCCGTCGCCGGTCTGCGCCCCCGGTTCGAGCGGGCCCTCGGAGTAAGGCCCTAGCCCGAGCGCCTGGCGACGGCGGTCATCGCGCCGAGGCCGACGAAGACCGACGCTGACGCATACCGCGACGCCCGCCGCCGTCCGCGGAGAAAGTGCCCGGCGGTGCCGGCGGCGATGGCGTACGCGCCGTCCGTCACGAATCCGATGAGCATGAACAGTAGGCCGAACGCGACGACCTGCGTCCAGACGGTCCGGGACTGGTCGACGAACTGGGGGAGGAAGGCGAGGAAGAAGAGCGCGGTCTTCGGGTTCAGGACATTCACGACGACGCCCCGGCGGAACAAGCGCCCGGGCGGCTCCCGAGGGACGTGATTCGGCGCTGCAGGCTCCCGCGCGAGCAGCCGTCGGAGTTCGAGATAGACGAGGTGCGCGGCACCCGTACTTGACCGTGCTGAACGCGACGGCCGACGAGACGACGAGGGCGGAGATGCCGACGGCGGCTGCGGCGGTGTGGACGAGCGTCCCGACGTGGACTCCCGCGACAGAGGCGAGCCCGGCGAGTCGCCCGTGCTCGGCGCTCTGGACGACGATGTAGAGCACGGCCGGCCCCGGGATCAGCAGCAGCGCGAGCGCGCCGAGCGAGAAGAGCGCAAGCGAATGCGGATTGGGCACGACGACGTTTTTGCCGGCGCGGCGCGGGGGCTGCGCGGATCGATCGGAGGACGCTCACGAGCACGTCGTCTGTCCGGCGCTCCTCCCCGAGCTGCCGCGCGCCGTTCCCGCGTCGCCGGCAGCGGTCGGCCTCCCACGAGCGCGAGCGGCAGTCGAGGCGCGCGTGCGGGTCTTCAGGACGACGGCTGACGCGATCGCGATTTAGGGCGCGGCGCCGGGCGTTCCTTTCCTCGCCGGGACGCGAGCGCCTAGGATGGCCCCCGTGGAAGGGTCGCAGGTCACGGCCATGCCGGCTTTCCGCGAGCTGGAGCAGCATCGCCGCGAGCTGACCGCGTACTGCTACCGGATGCTCGGCTCGCCGTTCGAGGCGGAGGACGCGGTCCAAGACACGCTGCTGCGCGCGTGGCGGAGCTTCGACCGCTTCGAGGGCCGCGCAGCACTGCGCTCGTGGCTCTACCGCATCGCGACGAACGTCTGCCTCGACATGGTGAAGGGGAGGGAGCGCCGCGCGCGGCCAATGGACCTCGGCCCCGCCCGGTCGCCCGACGGCCCGATCGGCGCGACGTTGCCCGAGGCGACTTGGATCGAGCCCGTGCCGGACGGACTCGTCGTGCCGGAGGGGGACCCGGCGGACGTGGCCGTATCGCGCGAGACGATTCGGCTCGCGTTCGTGGCGGCGCTGCAGCATCTGCCGCCCCGGCAGCGCGCGGTCCTGATCCTGCGCGAGGTGCTCGCCTGGAAGGCGACCGAGGTCGCCCAGCTGCTCGACACGAGCGTCGCGTCCGTGAACAGCACGCTGCAGCGCGCGCGGGCGACGCTCGATGCGCGAAACGTCAGCGCTTCAGAGCCGGTGCCGTCGCTCGACGAATCCGCCCGCGAGCTCCTCGCGCGCTACGTCGAGGCGTTCGAGCGCTACGACATGGAGGCGCTCACCTCGCTGATCCGGGAGGACGCGACGCAGTCGATGCCGCCGTACGAGCTGTGGCTGAGCGGTCGGAACGACATTCTGCGCTGGTGGGTCGGGCCCGGTGCCGGCTGTCGCGGCTCGCGCGTGATCCCCGCGGCAACGGCGAACGGCTCGCCCGCGTTTGCGCAGTACAAGCCCGGCGCGACCGGCGGCTACGACCCGTGGGCGTTGCAGGTGCTCGAGCTCGCGGACGGACGGATCGTCGAGTTCACGTTCTTCCTGGACACGCAACGGCTGTTCCCGCTCTTCGGGCTGCCCGCCTCGCTCGAGTCGTAGCGTCAGTCCGGCAGCACGTCGCGCAGCCCCATGAAGGCGAGCAGCTCGAGCAGTTCGTTCGAGGCATGGCGCAGCCGGACGCGACAGCCGTGCCGCCGTGCGGCCAGCTGAAGCCGCGCGAGGGCATCGACCGCCACCACATCGGCGTCGACGCCGCGGACGTCACAGAAAGCGACGGTCGCACCGCTCCTTTCCAGCAACGCGCAGGCGCGCTCGCAGAGCCCCGGCAGGTCGTCGCGCGCGATCGCGCCGCAGACGGTGAAGACGAGCGTGCCGGGCGGAGGACGGTCCGACAGTGAGGCTCCTTTCGCAGTCACCGAGAAAGACGCCTCGACGGAACGAAAGTCATCGCGGCGCGATCGACGCGTTCCCGGCTGGGCGACGGAACGGACATCTCCCTGCGCGCCGGCGGCACGTGGTATGGATTCGGCGGCACAGGCGGGACGTCCGGGTCTCGCCGCAACCAGAAGGGGGGTGGCAGATGGCGACCGAGCGCCGAGCGGAGGTGACTTGGCAGGGAGATCTGATGAGCGGCGACGGCGTGATCGAGCGCGTCGGCAGCGGCGCGGTCGGCTCGCTCGACGTCTCGTGGCCGTCGCGGGCACAGGAGCCGGACGGACGGACGAGTCCCGAGGAGCTGATCGCTGCGGCACACGCCTCCTGCTTCGCGATGGCGCTCTCGCATGCGCTCGCCCAGGAGGGGCATGCACCTGAGCGGCTTTCGGTCAGCGCCGCGGTCACGTTCGAGCCGGGCACGGGGATCACGAGCGCGGCGCTCGACGTCGACGGCACGGTGGAGGGGATCGACGAGGCAGGCTTCCGCGAGGCGGCCGAGCAAGCGAAGGAGGGCTGCCCGGTGTCGCAGGCGATGAAGGGAAACGTTCCGCTGTCGGTGACGGCGCGGCTGCAACGCTAGGTCGCGCGCGGGCTGCCCGCCGGCGAGCGGGGGACGCGGAGCACGCGGGCGACGGGGTGTGGTTACCGCGAACCGACGCGGAGCGTATTCGGCCCGCGGCGAGGACGGCCGCCAGCCGGGATGGACCTCGACGACAGGCTCGGGCGACCGGAACGGTGGTGGGCGTAAACACGGACGTTGACGTCACAAAGGACGATCGGATGACTCCATCAGGTCGAGGAGGGCGGCCCGCTCGACCAGGCCCTCGCTTTCTGCGAAGCGCTCCGTCGTCAGGCGAACGCCGTTCTCGTCGCGCCGGGTAGGCGCCACTGGGAGATCTTCGTCCGGCTCTGCCGGGAGGCGGACGCGAGAGGGAATCGTGTGTCGGACGCCTACGTCGCGGCGCTTGCGATCGAGTCGGGCAGCGAGTGGATCACGACGGACCGCGACTGCGCACGCTCCCCGGGACTGCGTTGGCGGCACCCCTCGTGCCCGCCCCGCCGGAGCCAGCCGCGGCAGCACCTAGCGGCGGCGCTCACACGCGCTCCCATCCTCGGCTCGCGCGCCGTCGGCGGCGCTCCCTCGCGCCCGCCTTACGGCTTCAGGACGACTTTGACGCAGTCGTCCCGCTTGTTCTTAAAGATCTCGTAGCCGCGCGGCGCGTCGTCGAGCGGCAGCTGGTGCGTGATCACGAAGCTCGCGTCGATCTCGCCGTTCTGGATCCGCTCCAGGAGCGGTCGCAGGTACCGCTGCACGTGGCACTGCCCGCTCTTGATCGTGAGCGAGCGATTCACGACGGCGCCCATCGGAAACTTGTCGAGGAAGCCGCCGTAGACGCCGATCACGGAGATCGTCCCGCCGTTCCGGCAACTCATGATCGCCTCGCGAAGGGCGTGTGGGCGATCGCTCTCGAGCCGTGCCGCCTGCTTTACGCGGTCGTAGGCATGCAGCGCGCGGTTCGGGTGATGCGCCTCCATTCCCACGGCGTCGATGCATGCATCGGGGCCGCGTCCGCCGGTCAGCTGCTTCAGTGTCTCGGGGACGCTGTCGACCTCCTCGTAGTTGATCGTCTCGGCGCCGCCCTTCTCACGGGCCATCCGGAGCCGGTACTCGAAGCGGTCGATCGCGATCACGCGCTCGGCGCCGAGCAGGTACGCGCTTGCGATCGCGAACTGCCCGACCGGCCCTGCGCCCCAGACCGCGATCACGTCGCCGGGCTGGATGTCGCACATCTCCGCGCCCATGTAGCCGGTCGGGAAGATGTCGGACAGGAAGAGGACGTGCTCGTCCGGGAACCCGTCCTCGATCCGGATCGGGCCGACATCGGCGAACGGTACGCGGGCGTACTCGGCCTGTCCGCCGGCGTAACCTCCGGTCAGGCGCGAGTAGCCGAAGATCCCGCACGGCGAGGCGCCCCACATCTTCTCCGCGAGGCGGGCGTTCGGATTCGAGTTCTCGCAGATCGAGTACGCCTCGGCCTGGCAGGCATTGCAGTGGCCGCAGGAAATCGAAAACGGCACAACGACGCGGTCGCCGGCCGTCAGGTTGCGCACGTCCCTTCCGACCTCGACGACTTTGCCCATGAACTCGTGCCCGAGAATGTCGCCGCGCTTCATCGTCGGCACGTAGCCGTCGTAGAGGTGCAGGTCGGAACCGCAAATCGCGGTCGACGTGATGCGGACGATCGCGTCGCCACCGCTCAGGATTTGCGGGTCGGGGACGCTCTCGACCTCGACCGTGTTTCGTCCCATCCAGCAGACCGCCTTCATCGATCGCCACCTTCCGCGTGCGGAAGTGGTTGCGCCGGGCGCTGCTTCAGGTGCTGCATCAGCGCGTGGCCGCCCGGCGTCGCCTCCGAGCGGACGATCTCGCCCGTCTCGATCACCTGCTTGAAGCGGCGCAGGTCGTCGGCGGCCTGGGTAGCCGGCTCCTCGCCGAGCAGCTTCGCGATCGTCGCCCCGGCGGAGCCCGCCGGTGGTGAATACGTCAGCTCGACGGTGACCTCCGTGCCGCGCCGACCCGGCGCGCTCGAGAAGCGGACGGAGCCGGAGGTCTCGATGTCCCCCCCGGGAAGGGAACGCCACGCGATCAGCTCGCCGGGCCGGTCGGTGACGATCTCCGCGTCCCACTCGACGCTCCGCCCGGCCGGGCCCTTCGCCCTCCAGCGCGACCGCCTGTCGCCCGTCACCTGCACGGACTCGAGATGCGTCATGAAGCCCGGCAGCTTGTCGAAGTCGCGCCAGAACCGATAGACCTCGTCGGAAGCCCGGTTCACCGTGATCGCCTTCGTGACGGTGTTGGGACCGCCGTCGGAGGTCAGCCGCGCGCTTGCGACCAAGTCCGGGACCATCACGCCCGCGACCGCGGCCGCCGCCGCCGCCACCCTGCTCTGTCGTTTGCTCTCCGCCGCTCCGAGCAGGGCAAGATCGATCGCGTCGCCCGCCACTCGAGCCCAGAGCCACCCTGCGGGGCGCCGCCGTGCGAGGATGCCGATGCCGCTTGCGAGCTCACGGACGCCGAGAGCGCGCATAAGCACGCTGTGTTCGTTGTCACCCCCAAGGGCGAGCGCGCGGGCGAGGACGCCCGGGAGCGCGATCTGCGTCGTGCCGAGCGCGAGGCTGAACCAGCCGAGCGAGCGCGCAAGCGGATCCTTCCCGTTCGGCTCCGCTGCGCCGTCACCTCGCTGTCGTCGCGCCATCTGCCAGCCGTCCCTCGGAGCGGTTGCGATCGTCTCCTTCCCGTTGGTACCTGGCGAAGGGCTCGGTAAACC
>JALZFG010000083.1 GCA_030861645.1 Actinomycetota bacterium | reverse complement strand
CTGACGGCGATCGCCGCGGCCGCCTGCGCCGAGGCGATCGCGAGTGAGACGGCGCTCACGCCCCACGTCAAGCATCCGAACGACGTCCTCCTCGGCGGACGCAAGGTCGCCGGGATTCTCGGCGAGGCCCGCGAGGGCGCGGTCTTCCTCGGCATCGGCGTCAACGTGAACATCGACGCCGGAAGCCTGCCCCGAGACACCCGCATTCCCGCCACGTCGCTCCTCGTCGAGACGGGCGCCCCAACCCCCCGCGCTGCCCTCCTCGCGACCCTGCTCGAGCGCCTGGAGCGCCACTACGACCTCTGGATCGCTTGATGGTCGTCACGCTCACCGTCGGCCAGCGTGGCGCGAAGGAGCCTGCTTTGCCGGCCCGACCTCACGCCGAAACCCGGGAGGGGTCCGTGGGGAAGCGTGCCCTTCCCACGCTGACGTCGCTTAGGGGAACCGAAGCGGCTTGCTGCGGTTTCCGGCATCGTCCTGCGCGACGAGGCGCCCGCGCCTCGCCGCTCCGGGAAGCCGAGCAACGCCCGCTCGCACGCGCAGTCTCGTTCTCCTCCCTCGAAGGCGGATCGTGAGCGTCGCGGTCTCGCTCACGCGCACGCGCAGAGGTCGACGCGAGACGAGCGAGACCGTCGGCGGTCTCGTGTCGGAGACGAAAGCCGTCTCGAGGGACACCGTCGCAGTCTCCCCGGAGACGCGAAGCGCAGCCAGATAGCGGCCGTCCTGGATCCGACCTCCCGGTCGCGAGCCATCCCATGTCAGGCGGTGCTCTCCAGCCTCCAGCTCCCGCTCGAGCGGGACCGCGACGACGCGTCCCGGCTGACGAACGGTGAGCCGGACGGACGCCGTTCTCGCGAGCTCGAAGGAAAACGTGATCCGATCGAGTCTCCCGTCACGATTCGGCGAGAAGACGGCCGGCGCGGCTGCGAACCGGCGCAACAGGCGGCTGACGAGGACCGGCGCGGTCGCCGTCGCGATGCGACCGTCGGCGGTCTCTGCCCGGATGACGACGCGGTAGCGTCCGTCCGGCAGCCCGGCGACGGTGAATCGAAACGAGTGTGGGCCGGCGACGCGAGGCTCGCTGAAAAGCGTGGCGATCGTCCCGCTCGCGTCGGCGAACGTCACCGTCACCAGCGCGTCGAAGGCGAGGCGATAGCGGACGGTCGTGTAGTCACCGGGTCCGTCATCGCTCGGCGTGACGATCGCGGGCGACGCGGAGACCTCGCTCAGGAGCGCCGCGGGCGGGTTCTGTCCTCGGCCGCCGATCCTCCCGGTGGCGGGACGAACCCCCCTTGCCGCGATCGTCCACGCGTACCCCGTTCCGCGCGCGCCCGACGAGTCCCATCTCCAGGCGATGGTCCGGCTCGTGCGTCCTGCCCGCGCGACCGTCCGCCCCGAGGCGTCCCTGACCGTCACGCTCCAGGGCAGAGCAGCCGACAGTCGCCCGCTGAAGCGCACGTCGCCGCCGAGCGAGCCGCGGGCGCGCGGGAAGTAGAGCTTGGGAACGCCGGTCGCGGCGACGGCGCGCGCGAGCGAAGGGATGCGCGCGTAGAGCGCGTTTCCGGGGCAGTCCGTGAAGCCCGTGTCGCGGTGGCCCGCGATCGTGCGCAAGAAGACGGGAGTCCCGGAGGGAAAGCGCGGATTGCCGGTGGAAATCCAGCTGAATGTCGAGAGCGGGTCGACGTGCGCGATGTCGAGCCGCCAGGCCAGCAACCTCGCGAGCGCGGTGAGCGCGGTCGGAGACGGTCCTCTCGAGTCGTAGCTGCCGAGCAGCGACACGCCGACCGACCCGATGTTGAAACCCTGCGCGTGCGCTCCGACGACGTTTCGCGTCATGCCGCCGAAGCGCCCCTCGAAGACCTGCCCGTACTTGTCGACGAGGAAGTTGTAGCCGATGTCGTTCCAGCCGTTCGCCTTCACGTGATAGGCCTCGATGCCGCGGATGATCGCCGCTGACTCCGAACGCGTGTAGCTGTTCGAGCCGGCCGTGTGGTGGACGACCGCGAAGCGCACGCTCTTCGCGTACTGGGGTCGACCCCTTCGCATGCGCTCGTTCGCTCCCCACGAGAGTCGGGGAATGATCGGCGGAGAGCCGGCGACCGACAGCGTTCGCACGGGTAGCAGCGGCGCCTCGCTGCGAATGAAGTACGCGCGCACCCGGCGAACCCGCCCGAGGAGCCGGTACGCGATGCGGTCGGACAAGCCCGTCCAGTAGGGATTGCCGACGTGCCAGCCGTGCTCGCGCCCGCGCTCCCGCGCGCCGCGATCGGGGAGATCGTCGATCTCCGGCGCCGCGCGGCGCCAGGAGCTCCAGCGACCCCCCACCGAGCGCGTGCGGAACAGCACCCGGCCGGGCCCCTGCCAGTGGAGCCCGACGAGATTGAAGCGGATCGGGGCGCGCGTCCCGGCGCTCGCGGAGCCAGCGCCGACGGAGAGGTCGGCGGCGGCGACGCGAACGTCGCCGGCCTGCGCGACCGCAGGCGCGAGCAACGCGAGCAGCGATGCCGCCAGAAGACGCTTCATGGCCGAACGACCCCGCGAGTACGGTCGCACAACGCTCTTTCGGCCGCAAGGACGAAAGGCCTCCCCCTGATAGACTCATCGTGGCGTGAAAATCCCCCTTCTGCGGGCGTTTCTCGTCCTCGCCGCGGGGGTCTCGCTTGTCCTCGCCTTCGCCTTGCCTTCAGCCGCTGAGAGCGGCAAGCGCGTGCTCGCGATCAGCTTCGACAACGACGTCAACCCCGTGACAGCGGACTACGTCACGCAGCAGCTCGACCGGGCGAACGACGACGACTACTCCGCGGCCGTCATCGTGCTCGACACGCCCGGCGGCCTGAGCTCCTCGATGGAGAAGATCTACAAGAAGGAGCTTGCGTCCCGAATCCCCGTCGTCGTCTACATCGCTCCGAACGGCGCCGGCGCGGCGTCGGCCGGCGTCTTCATCGCCCAAGCCGCGGACGTGCTCGCGATGGCGCCGGGAACGAGCATCGGCGCCTCGACACCCATCGGCCAGGGCGGCGGCAACCTCCCCTCGGACGAGCGGCGGAAGGCGATCAAGTTCTTCGCCGCGAAGCTACGGGCCCTCGCGGGCACGCACGGCCGCAACGTCCGCTGGGCCGATCGCGCCGTCCGCGTCGCCGACAGCCTCACGGCGCACGAAGCGCTGCGGAAGAACGTCGTCGACGCCGTCGCCCCGAATCTGCCCGCTCTCCTTCGCCAGCTCGACGGCTACAAGACGAAACCGAGGCGCATTGAGCTCCACCTGGCCGGCGCTCGGATCGACACGGTTCACCTGTCGGGGTGGAAGCGGATCCTCGACACGATCATCGATCCGAACATCATCGTCCTGCTGATGTCGGTCGGCGTCCTCGGAATCATCGTCGAGCTCTGGAATCCCGGTCTGATCTTCCCCGGCACGGTCGGCGCGATCTCGCTCATCCTCGGCCTCTTCGGTCTCTCCGTGCTGCCCGTCAGTTGGGCCGGGATTCTCCTCATGCTGCTCGCGGCCGGCTTCTTCGGCGCCGAGCCGTTCTTACCAAGCCACGGCGCGCTCGCACTCGCGGGCGCCGTCAGCTTCGTCTTCGGCACCCTGCTCCTCTTCGACCCCGCCGGACCCGCGTACGAGGTCTCGCTCCCGGTCGTGCTCGCAATCGCGGGAACGCTTACGCTCTTCATGGCCTTCGCCGTCGCGAAAATCGTCCAGGTCCGGCGCCGCCCTGTCACGGTTGGCGTCCACACCCTGGTCGGCGAGCGCGGCGTCGTCCGGCGCGACGGCTACCTCCTCGTCCACGGCGAGCGCTGGCGCGCGCACGCGCGCAACGGTGAGCCGCTGGAGCCCGGACAGGAGGTCCAGGTCGAAGCGGTCGAGGACGGCTTCACACTCGCCGTCCGCCCGGTCCCGCCGGATGCGCAGCCCGCCCAGCCGACCGCGTAGGATCACCAGGGACGCCCTCTCCGAAAGGACTTTTCGATGACTGCCGCCCTCATCGTCCTCATCGTCATCGCCGCACTCGTCCTGCTCTTTCTGCTCGCCGCGATCAAGGTCGCGCGCGAGTACGAGCGCGGGATCGTGTTCCGTCTCGGGCGCCTGCTCGATCCGCCGAAGGGACCCGGTCTCTTCCTGCTGATTCCCGTGATCGACCGGATGGTGAAGGTCGACCTGCGAACGATCACGCTCAACATCCCGCCCCAGGAAGTGATCACCAAAGACAACGTGCCCGCCCGTGTGAACGCCGTTGCCTACTTCCGGATCGTCGAGCCGAAGGCGGCAATCGTCCAGGTCGAGAACTTCATGGTCGCCACGTCGCAGATCGCGCAGACGACGCTGCGCTCGGTCCTCGGCCAGCATGTGCTGGACGAGCTGCTCGCGGAGCGAGAGAAGATCAACGCGATCCTGCAGGAGATCATCGACGAGGCAACCTCGCCCTGGGGGATCAAGGTCTCGATCGTCGAGGTCAAGGACGTCGAGATCCCGAGCGGGATGCAGCGCGCGATGGCGAGGCAGGCCGAGGCCGAGCGGGAGCGACGCGCGAAGGTCATCAACGCGGAGGGCGAGTTCCAGGCGTCGGAGCGTCTGCGCGACGCCGCCCTCGTCATCGAGCGTCAGCCGATCGCACTCCAGCTCCGCTACCTGCAGACGCTGCTCGAGATCGGGACGACGAACGCTTCGACGATCGTCTTCCCGGCGCCCATCGACCTGCTGCGGCCGTTCCTCGAGCGCGTCGGCGGCGACTCGCGCCAACCCTCGGAGCCAGGAAGTTGAGGCACGAGAGCACCTAACAGCTTGTACTTGTGGCGGGACTTCGGATCGATCCGCTGTCCGGCCGTCAGGTCGTCATTGCACCCCGGCGTTCGGAGCGACCCGGCGCCGCTCCCAGAAGGTTGGAGCCAGCGAGCGACGCTGAGCTCGACGACTGTCCGTTTTGCGCCGGGCGAGAGGATCGGACACCGCCGGAGACACTGCGGCTACCCGCACGTCAGCGGTGGCGCGTCCGCGTCGTGCCGAACCTCTACCCGGCCTTCGAGCGCCAGGAGGTCGTGCTCCACGCGCCCGAGCACGTGCGCTCGCTCGCCGAGCTCGACGACGCTCAGATCGACCTCGTTGCCGACGCGTGGCGTCGGAGACGACAAGCCGAGCCGCACGGGTACCTGTTTGCGGGTCTCAACGAGGGGCGGGAGGCGGGAGCGAGCCTGCACCACTCGCACTCGCAGCTCGTCTGGCTTCCGGTGCCGCCGCCCGCGGTCAGCGCGGAGCGCGGCCTCGATCGCCTGCTCGAAGGCACGTTTGTCGCAGAGCGCGACGGCGTTCGCGCCGTTTCGCCCCATGCCGCTCACGTCCCGTACGAGATGCGGATCGCTCCGGCCGAGCGCGAGGACGACGCCTTCGCGAGCGAACGCCTCGCGCCTGCTCTCCGCCTACTCGCGGAGATCGTGCGTCGGCTGCACCGCCTCCAAGGACGCGTGCCGTTGAACGCCTGGCTGCACGCCGGCCACCGCTGGCACCTTCATCTCGTGCCGCGCCTGACGGTCCCGGCGAGCATCGAACTCGGCACGGGGATCGACATCAATCCGCTTCGTCCGGAGGAAGCGGCGGAGAGACTGCGCTCGGCGTAGCAGCCGCGTCGTCCGGAAGGGCGGATGGAGCACCCTCCTCGGCCTCCGCGACGCGCGCCAGCGTCGATACGCGCTCGCCCTCGCGCAATCGCATGGCGATCACGCCCTGGGTCGCGCGGCCCGCGCGACGGATGCCGTCGACCGGCATCCGGATGACGGTGCCGCCCGTCGAGATCAGGATCACCTGGTCGCCGTCGCGAATCCCCAGCGCACCGGCGAGCTGACCGCGCGCCTCGGTCAACTGGATCGTCTTGACGCCGAGCCCACCACGGCCCTTGCACGCGTACTCTCGAATCGACGTCCGCTTCCCGAAGCCGTTCTCGGTGACCACGAGCAGATCGGCGTCGTCGCGCGCAATCGTGGCGGCGATGACCTCGTCTCCTTTCCGAAGCGCCATTCCCCGGACCCCCTCCGTCGCACGCCCCATCGGCCGCGTCTCATGCTCGTGGAAGCGGATCGCCTGGCCCTTGCGCGAGACGAGCAGGATGTCGTCGTCGCCGCTCGAGTGCAGCACGTCCACGAGCTCGTCGTCCTCGCGCAGCTTGATCGCGATGATCCCCTCGGACTTGAGCGGCGTGTTGTACTCGGCGAAGCGGGTCTTCTTGACGATCCCGTTTCTCGTCGCGAGCACGAGATACTCCGCCTCGCTGAAGTCGCGGGTCGAGATGACGGCGCGAGCCTGCTCGCCCTGCTGCAACGGCAGCAGGTTGACGAGCGCGCGACCCTTCGACTGGCGTGAGCCGAGCGGGAGCTCGTGCACCTTCAGCCGATACACCTTTCCCACGGAGGTGAAGAAGAGGATGTAGTCGTGCGTGGAGGCGACGAAGAGGTGCTCGATATAGTCGTCCTCCTTCAGCTCCATCCCCATCACGCCGATCCCGCCCCGGCGCTGCTCGCGGTAGGTCCTGATCGGTAGCCGCTTGATGTAGCCGGAGCGGGTGATCGCGATCACCATGTCCTCCTCGGCGATCAGATCCTCGAGCTCGAGCTCGCTCTCGGCGAGGACGATCTCCGTTCGCCGATCGTCGTTCTTGCCGTAGATCTGCCTGAGCTCGAGGAGCTCCTCCTTGATCAGGTCGTCGATGCGCGCCTCGTCGCCCAGGATCTCGCGCAGCTCGGCGATCCGCTCCTTCAGGTCGGAGTACTCCTCCTCGATCCGCTTCCGCTCCAGCCCGGTCAGGCGAGCGAGGCGCAGGTCGAGGATCGCCTGCGCTTGGATCTCGGTCAGCGAGAACCGCTCGCTGAGTCCCGTGCGGGCCTCGTCCGTGTCCGCCGCGGCCCTGATGAGGGCGACGACCTCGTCGATGTTGTCGAGCGCGACGAGGTACCCCTCGAGCACGTGCGCCCGCTCCTCGGCCTTGCGCAGCTCGTACTTCGACCGACGCGTAACGACCTCGCGCTGGAAGCTCAGATACTCCCGCACGAGCTCGAGCAGCGACAGCGTCTTCGGGACGCCGTCGACGAGCGCGACCGCGTTGTACCCGAACGTCGTCTGCAACGGGGTGTGCTTGAACAGCTTGTTCAGGACGACGTGCGGCACGGCATCACGCTTCAGCTCGATGTGGATCCGCATCCCGGACTTGTCCGAGTGATCGTGAACGTCGGCGATCTCGGACAAGACCTTCTCGTTGTAGAGATCGGCGATCTTCCTGATCACACCGGCCTCGCCACCCTTCTTCACCCCGTACGGCAGCTCCGTGATGACGATCGCGGTCTTCCCGCCCCGCAGCTCCTCGACGTGCGCACGCCCGCGGACGACGATGCGTCCGCGGCCCGAGCGATAGGCATCGCGGATGCCTGAGCGCCCGACGACGATCCCGCCGGTCGGGAAATCCGGGCCCTTGACGTGCCGCGCAAGCTGGTCGACACCGGTGGACGGATCGTCGATCAGCGCGACGATCGCATCGACGATCTCGCCCAGATTGTGCGGCGGGATATTCGTCGCCATCCCGACGGCAATCCCGGCGGAGCCGTTGACGAGCAGGTTCGGAAACCGTGACGGCAGCACCTCCGGCTCGCGCCGCGACTCGTCGTAGTTCGGCGCGAAATCGACCGTGTCGGCCTCGATATCCCGCAGCAGCTCGGTGGCGAGTCGCGCGAGCCGGCACTCGGTGTAGCGGTAGGCCGCGGGCGGATCGTCGTCGATCGAGCCGAAGTTCCCCTGCCCGTCCACGAGCGGATAGCGCATCGAGAACGGCTGGGCGAGGCGGACGAGCGTGTCGTAGATCGCCGTCTCGCCGTGCGGATGGTAGTTGCCCATGACGTCGCCGACGACGCGCGCGCACTTGCGGTAGGGACGGCCGGGCTGGAGTCCTGCCTCGTGCATGCCGTAGAGCACACGTCGATGGACGGGCTTCAGCCCGTCGCGAGCATCGGGGAGCGCGCGGCTGACGATGACGGACATCGCGTAGTCGAGGAAGCTCGAGCGCATCTCCTGCTCGAGCTCGCGCGACTCGATGCGGCCGGGGCCCAGCGGCTCTACCGACATGCGACCCACCTGTTCGTCCTCGTAGCCCGGCCGAAGCCGCCGCTAGCGCCGTGTCTCGAACGGCTCCGCGGCACGGCCGCGTCCCCGCAAACGCAGATCGAGAGCCGGCGCTCAGACATCGAGAACGGCGTCGCGAGCGTTCTGCTCGATGAAC
>JALZFG010000076.1 GCA_030861645.1 Actinomycetota bacterium | reverse complement strand
CTGTCGAGCTCGCTGAGGCCGGCGTCCGGCGGCTCACGATCGTCAACCGCACGGCTCGGCGGGGCACAGATCTCGTCCAGCACCTGTGCGCGCTGCCAGCCGCGCCGGCGGTCGACTTCCTGCCGTGGGAGGGCAACCTGCAACTGCCGCCAGCGGATGTCGTCGTGAACGCAACCTCGATCGGGCTCTACCCCGATGTCGACGCGCTGCCTCCGGTGGAGCTGGAGCGGCTCGATCCGAGCACCGTCGTTGCGGACGTGGTTCCGAACCCGCCGCGCACCCGCTTTGTCGTCGAGGCCGAACGCCGTGGCTGCGAGATCGTGGACGGCCTCGAGATGCTCGTCGAGCAGGGCGTTCGTAGCGTCCTCTACTGGACGGGCCTCGACCCGAACCGCAGCACGATGCGCGCCGCGCTGGCGCGCGCCCTACCCAGCTAGGGCACCGGGCTCTTGACGACGGCGACCGACCAGCGCGGCAGCCGGGACTACGGCGGCGACCCGAGGCGGCCGTCCCTCGCCGGCCGTCGTCTGGACTGACGGCGGACCTTGGTACCGTTCGAGCGGAGTGGCTGAGATGACATCGCTCGGCGAAGCCGTGGCCGGGCTCGTACGCGACGGCGACGTGCTCGCGCTCGAGGGGTTCACGCACCTGATTCCCCACGCCGCCGGCCACGAGCTGATTCGTCAGGGGCGGCGCGACCTCGCGCTCGTCCGAATGACGCCCGACCTTGTTTACGACCAGCTGATCGGCGCCGGCTGCGCTCGCAAGCTCACGTTTTCCTGGGGCGGAAACCCAGGCGTCGGGTCGCTGCATCGCCTACGCGACGCAGTCGAGCACGGCTGGCCGGCGCCGCTCGAGCTCGTCGAGCACTCGCACGGGGGCATGGCGGCGGCGTACGCCGCCGGAGCGGCGAACCTGCCGTTCGGGGTGTTGCGCGGCTATGCCGGCACGGATCTCGCCGCGCGGACCGACGTCGCGACGATCACGTGCCCGTTCACGGGCGAGCCGCTCGCCGCCGTCCCGGCGCAGCGTCCCGACGTCGGGATCATCCACGCTCAGCAGGCGGACCGAGCCGGCAACGTCCAGCTCTGGGGGATCGGCGGCGTTCAGAAGGAGGTCGCGCTGGCGTCTCGGCGGACGATCGCCACCGTGGAGGAGGTTGTGGACGCGCTCCAGCTCCGGCCGGGTGGGATCGTGATCCCGTCGTGGGTGATCGACGCCGTTGCGCCGGCGGCGCGTGGCGCGCACCCCTCGTACGCGCACGGGTACTACGATCGCGACAACGACTTCTACATGCGCTGGGACGCGATCAGCCGCGACCGGGAGCGCTTCAAGGAGTGGATCGACCGGCACGTGCACGGGACGGCGGACATCGAGGAGTACCACCGCAGCCTCGAGGAGAGCGCGGTCGGCGCATGACACCGCTTTCGTATAACGCGGACGAGATGATGGCGGTGGAGGCGGCGCGGAGGCTTCGTGACGGCACGGTGTGCTTCGTCGGCATCGGGCTGCCGAGCCTGGCGGCAAATCTTGCCCGAGTGACGCGCGGTCCCGGCTGCGTCCTCGTGTACGAGAGCGGGACGATCGGCGCCAAGCCGCGGGAGCTGCCGCTCTCGATCGGTGACGGCGAACTGGCGGAGACCGCCGACGCCGTCGTCTCGGTGCCCGAGATGTTCGCGTACTGGCTCCAGGGGGGCAGGATCGACGTGGGCTTCCTCGGCGCGGCCCAGATCGACCCCTTCGGCAACCTGAACAGCACCGTGATCGGTCCCTACGACACGCCGAAGGTCCGGCTGCCGGGCGGGGGCGGTGCGCCCGAGATCGCCACCTCCGCGCGCGAGGTCTTCGTCATGCTCCGGCAGACCCCACGCGCGTTCGTCGAGCGCCTGGATTTCAGGACGAGCTCGGGCGCGCGGGTGTCGCTGGTCGTTACGGACCTGGGCATCCTCGAGCCCGATCCCGAGACGCGTGAGCTGACGCTGACGCGCGTGCATCCGGGCGTCGCGCTCGAGCAGGTGCGCTCGGCGACGGGGTGGGAGCTCCGCGTCGCCGACCCGCTCGCCGAGACGGAGCCGCCGAGCGACGAGGAGCTGGCGGCGCTCCGGGCCCTGCGGACGAAGGGGACGCTCGCTGGAGCCGCTGCATGACGCTGACCGAGGCGATCGATACCGAGGTCGTGGTCGACTGGCCGGACTACCGCTCGACGCGGCTGCGCGCGCCGAAGCGGCCGCTCGTTCTGCTGCCAGAGCGCTTCCGAGATCTCGCCGGGCCCGCGTTCGGCGACGACGAGCCGGACCCCGCGGACGCGGACCTCACGCGCCGCGGTGAGAGC
>JALZFG010000049.1 GCA_030861645.1 Actinomycetota bacterium | reverse complement strand
GATGGAGGACGTAGAGTCGCGCACGACTGTCACGCCGACGCCCGGCAAGGAGGCCCCCCGACGCCGCACCTCCTCGCGCGGTCACGGGCGCGGCCTGACGGCCGGGTAGACCGCCGAACGCCGTCCGTCAAGTCAGGGTGCCTCGCGAAGTTACCGCCCGTGAATCGTGGTCGATGAGCTGCTCACCCAGTATCCGAGATGTTCGCTCCTCGCTGAACGGCATACGATGCGAGGCAGATCGCTCCATGTTGCGAACCTCGACGGCGGCTCACGATATGCCCGCTGTGACGCTCTCCGTCGTCGTTCCGATCTTCAACGAGGTCGCGACGGTGCGCGAGCTGCACGCCCGGCTCACCGCCGCCGTCTCTCCGCTCGGCGCGTACGAGCTCCTGTTCGTCGACGATGGCTCAAGTGACGGCAGCTGGCAGCTGCTCACCGACCTCGCAGCAGGCGATTCGCACGTCCGCCTTGTGCGCCTGTCACGGAACTTCGGCCACCAGGTCGCGTTGACAGCCGGCATCGACGCCGCGCGTGGGGACGCGATCGTGATGATCGACGGGGATCTCCAAGATCCGCCCGAGGTGATCCCGGAGCTCGTCGCCCGCTGGCGCGACGGCTATGACGTGGTCTACGGGGTGCGCACGGCACGGGAGGGCGAGACGCGCTACAAGCGATGGACGGCCCGGCTCTTCTATCGGCTCATTCAGGCGATGTCACCGGTCGAGATCGCGCAGGAGGCCGGCGACTTTCGACTCCTGTCGCGCCGTGCCGCGGACGCTCACGGCGGCAAGGGTCCGCCGCGGGAGCGCGTTTGGTGCACCTCTCCACTCGCGATTGCGCGGCGAGACGGCGTGTACTGGAAAGCTCGCGAACGCTGACCGCCCCGACCGAGACGGACCGAGATCCGAAACTAGAGGATGAAGAGCCGGCCGTTGTTGTCGATCAGCTTCTCGACCAGTGCCCGAGGCGTCGACTCATCCTTGAACGGCATGAGATGCGAGGACCAGCGGTCAGGCCTGAGTCGCATAAACGCGTAGTGGGGCAACATCCGTCCGTCCAGCAGCATCATGACCTCGCCGCCGTCCGCAACGATTTCTATGTAGTGGCCCTTGTACCAGAACGAATCGAGGACCACATACGACGACGAAACTGTTGATGCTCCGGCTGATCGCGCAGAGCGCGAGAAGAGAGCACCGGCCCCGCCGACCGCGACAGCACCGACCACTCCGGCTCCATATTTGAGGAAGTCTCTCCGGTGCATCTCCCCTATCCCAGGACGTCGTAGGTATATCCCATCGCGACCCAATCGAGGACGGAGGCTGGCGTCGCCGTCGCGGACTCCTCGTACTGCATGACGTCGTTCAGGTTATGGCCCGGCGGGCCGCCGCTGGTTGGCTGGTAGTTCGTGATCCCCCGGGCCTGTTGCCATCGCGCCCACTGGCGATCGACATTGGCGTGGTGCAGCCAGAACACGGGGTCGTTCGGCGCGGTGCCGCCAGCGTTCATGTCCCCGCCGATCTGGACGTGTACGGAGTTGTGCGGCGACTCGAGCGCCTGCCGGAAGGACAAGCTCGCATTCGAGAACTCGCTCCAGGGCGAGACGTCGTAGGCGGACACGAGCTGGGCCGCTGACGGATCGTCGATCGTCCAAGGGGTGAACTGCCGCAGGATGCCGGCGCGCTGCACGAAGTCCGTCCCCGATACGTTCCAGATTACGGATATCCAGTCCGCGAACGGTCCTGTCGTCACTCGCCAGCCCTGCGTCGAGTCACCGTTCCCGCCCACAAGCGTCCAAATCCTCGCCGTCTGCCATGTCGTGCGCTCGGCTTCCCACCTCCAGTACGGAATGGCGAGCGGCGGTGAGCCGGTGTCGACGCTCTGAAGGTGCAGCTCGAGCTCCCTGAGGGCTTGCCGATGCCAGGGACAGAACGCGGGCCCACGATGCGCGACATTGCGCCCCGTGCCGGTCTCTCCGGGAAGAAGCGTGGCCGTTTGCATCGCCCGCGCGTGCCGCCTGGTGATGTCGTCGTAGACGCCGCTCGTCTTGAGCGCGCGCAGGGCCTGCACGAACCGATCCCATTCCGCGCTGCTCAGGCTGTACAGATCCCGACGAAGGGTGGATCCCGTGGGCGCCGCCGTGGGCGTTGGCGTCTGGGTTGCCGCGGGCGGAGTCTCCGTCGGCGTTGCCGTTGGCGGTGGCGCCGTCGGAGTCGGCGTCGGGGGTGCGGACGTGGGAGTCGGCGTCGGCGGCGGCGCAGTCGGCGTCGGCGTCGGCGCCGTCGGCGTTGGCGTAGGCGTACGCTTCCTCGGCAAGAACTCCCCCCGGATTTGCCGCAGTCTTGGGCCTACCTCGCCCCGTGCGCGAGTCATGGTACACCCTGCGGGTCGTGAGCGCAAGGCGTGCGGTCGACCCGGAGTCTTCGTCGCTCGAAGGTCGCGCGGGCGGGCGCCGCCTGACCACCGAGCCTCCGGCCCAAAAGACCGCGTTTCACAGCACGACCTAGCCGGCTTCGGCGCCCCGCCTCCTGCTTCACCGGATCGTCCTCGCCTCGGCATCTGGTGACTCCAGCTCGAAGCCGCTCGCCACGGCTGCTGGACGCGGACGGACACTCGATGACGAAGCAGCCCGGCACTCCTCGGTCTCGACAACTGCGAGATCTGGCGCCGAAAGGCGGACTCCGACGTGCGGATCCAAGCGAGCGCGCGAGCTCCTGACGCTCACGCACGCTGATCTCGTTGACGCCAAGCCCGAAATCCTTGTTGCGTTGTATCGAGTCGCGCCTCGTCGAGGACGGCGCCCACGCACGAGGCAATCGACCAGTCGAAGGTGATGTAAGGTTGCGTTCCTGCGGCATTACAAGCGGCCCGACCCGAAGCTCAAATGAGGACGACGCTCGAAGCGCGTAGCCAACCGCTGCACCGGCGAGATCAAGTTAGAGCGCGCGGAGACGAGCTTCCCGACGCGCCCGTCGCAGCGACAGAGCACCGCGACGACATTCAGGGACTGCGAGCCGTCGCAGTGCTGCTGGTCGCGCTAAACCACGCAGGAATTATCTTCATGAACGGCGGCTACATAGGCGTCGACGTCTTTTTCGTCCTGTCGGGCTTCCTCATTACGGGAGTCCTCGTTTCCGGAGCGATCAAGCATCGATCCGTGTCGCTTCTCGAATTCTATGCCCGACGAGCGCGTCGCATCCTCCCCGCGGCAGCGCTGACACTCGTTGTCACCGACATCGTCGCCTATCACCTGCTCAACTTTGTTCGCGCGAAGCAGGTGATGGAGGACAGCGTAGCCGCAGCCCTCTTCACCACGAACTTTCATTTCGCGAATCAGGGAAACGACTACTTTGCGCGCAGCCAGCCGCCTTCGCCAATACTGCACTTCTGGACCCTGGCGGTGGAGGAGCAGTTCTACCTCGTCTGGCCCGCCATCCTCGCGCTCGTGCTGTTCGGGATAGCGCTCAGGCATCGCGCACGCAGGCACGCACAGCGCGTCACCGAGCGGTCCCTTCTTCGCCTGCTCGTCGTCATCGTCGCGGCGGCGATTGCGTCGCTCGCCTGGTCGATCCACGACACGCAGGTGCACCCGATTTCGGCCTACTTCTCGTCATTCACGCGGGCGTGGGAGCTGGCGCTCGGCGCCGCGCTCGCCATCGCGTCGGCGCGGATGCTGCGCCTGCCCGCGCGTTCCCGTGTCGTGATGGGGTGGTTGGGGCTCATCGGGATCGGCGCGGCGGGCGTTCTCTACTCCAGCAGCACCCCGTTCCCTGGGTATGCGGCGCTCTTGCCCACGACTGGGTCGGCACTCGTCATTGCCGCCGGGATCGGGAATCCACAGCTGCGACTCGGCGCGAGCCGCCTGCTTGCACTCGCACCCTTGCGCTATATCGGCGACAGGTCATACACCTTCTACTTGTGGCACTGGCCGTTCTTGATCATTCCACTCCAGTACGAAGGTCACGAGCTCTCCGTTGGCGTAAACGTATTGCTGCTCCTGGGCGCGTTTCTACTGTCCATCATAACCTACAAGCTCTTCGAGAATCCTATCAGGAAGGCTAAGTGGAGTAATCGAGTGACCGTCTCCCTTTGGCCTGTATCAGCATCTATCGTCATCATTATTGCTGGATTTAGTATTCAATTTCTAGACAATAAAGACTTGACGGTGCGATCAGTAGGAACGCCGACCGTCTCCGGGCCTGCGTCGCGCAATTTAGCACAGCAGGGCGCGAGCGTTGTGTCCTCAAAGCCAGAACAAGTCGGTGCGGCGACCAATTCAGACCGAGCACTGCCGGGAGTCGTCGCGGCAGTGAAAGCGGCGCGGCGAGGGGCGACGATACCGTCGGCGCTGACCCCTCCGGTTGGCGAGCTGCTCAATCCGGACTACTCGTATTCTTTGAATCGCCTACCCCAATATCCCGGAGGGTGCGCCGCAGGCGACGGCGAGACCACAAGCACCATTTGCCGCCTCGGCGACACGTCGAGCCGGAAGTCGATCGTACTGATGGGAGATTCACATGCAGAGATGTGGATGCCCGCGATTTCGAGAATGGCCGAGCAAGACAGATGGGTCGTCCTTCCTCTCGTGAAATCCGGATGCACCCCCGACAAGTGGATCGACCGCAGTGATTTCGGCACTCCTGAATGTCGTGCCTGGTATAGATGGGCGGTACGCCAGGCGAAGGCCTTGCACCCGGAGGTGATGCTCATCGCGGGCGGGTCCGCCGGTGCGCTCGGCACCCAGGCTGACGCGATTGTTGGTGCATTCACTTCGTTGGGCACGACGATGAAACGATTCTCGAAGAGAGTCGTGATTCTCGCCGACGCCGGGGGAGTAAGTCAGCAGCCCGTGGACTGTCTGCTGGCTCCGAAGGCGACCATGCGACGCTGTACCACTGCATGGCCCGACGAGCATTTTTACGCGAACGACGACCTTGCTGCGCTCGCGAAAAGGCACCGGTTCGGCTTCATCCACACCAAAGGCTGGTTCTGCTTCGAAAATCAGTGTCCGATGGTTATCGGTCACACCATCGTCTACCGGGATACAGGCCACGTGACGCAACCGTACGCGCTCGCACTCACGAAGCCGTTCCGAGCCGCTTTTCGGCGAGCAATCCGCGACGGGCGAGGTCGGTGATAGCCCTTCGCGGTGCCACGGCGGGAGGCCGGCCTAATCCTTGCCGGTTTGTCTCGGCGTTACGACCGCTGCACCTGACCGACCAGGCGTACCTGCGGTCGTCAGAGCGCGACGAAGCGCAGCGAGATGCTACGCGCTCGAGTCCATGAGGACGAGCATCTGATCGGGAGGAGTCCGTCAGAGGAGAGGCAGAGCGCGCGGATGACACGCGCGGAACCGCCGTTCCTCGGGCCGCCGGACGTAGGGGTCGCGCTCAACCGGCGCGACAGTCGAGCGTCGCGTGCCGGCCGCCAACGACGCGCACGTCCCCGAAGGGAGCCGCATCGAGAACAGGGTCTTCGTCGGTCCGGGCGCCATCCTCACGAACGACAGCCACCCGAGGGCCGTCAATCCCGATCTCTCGATGAAGACGACCGACGACTGGACGCTCAAAGGAGTCGTCGTCAAGGAGGGCGCCTCGATCGGAGCTGCGGCGATCGTCATGGCAGGCATCGAGATCGGCGCCTGGGCATTGGTCGGGCTGGCAGCGTCGTAACGCGAGACGTGGAAACCGCACAATCTCGTGCAAGGTGTCCCGGCCCGGTCCGTGGCGACCGTTTGCCGCTGCGGGAACGTCGTCGACGACGAGTGCGAGACGTGCGGCTGGCGAGCGGCGTGACGCGCGTCCGCCGTGGTAGACAGATGCGCCCGAGCGCCGGAGAGCGCGGCTTTTAGTCGTCGTCGTAGAGCCGCTCGCCGCGGTGGAGGCGCAGGGCGATTTCGTACGTCTGCGCCTGCGCACGAACGGTGGGCGCGTGCGCGGCGAGGTAGCGCGCCGCGGCGACCAGCACGAG
>JALZFG010000106.1 GCA_030861645.1 Actinomycetota bacterium | reverse complement strand
GCGGCGAACTTCTCGGTCGGCCAGCGACGACGCGTATCGGCGGCGCCCGGGTGGAGCGCGGCGAGTGGCGGTTCCAGGCCGTCGGGCATCGCGGCCTCGGCCTCGGCGAGGTCGGCGTCGATGACGGCGATGCGCGGCTGGAGGTCGCGCACGCGAACACCCGCGAGCGCGACCGCCTCGGCGAAGCGCAGGACCTCGTGTTGGTAGTAGACGTACGGGACGGAACGGTCGAGCGGGTCGGCGTCGGGAGCGCATAGCCCGACCGCGATGCCGGCGCCGAGGCGGCGGACGAACGGGTTCGAGTACCTCCCGCCGCCGTGGAGCTGGAAGGCGAGGTCGAACCGTTCCGCCTCCATCGAGCGGAAGAACTCCTCCAGGCGCGCCTCGTCGGGGCGGACGCCCGGCACCTCGCGCACGCCCTGCGACGGCGGGACGACGACGACGCGATCGACGGGGCCCGGGCGCCGCGCCAGGAAGCGTGCATGCCAGTCGGAGGCGAGCAGGACGAGCTCCGCCGACGGGTACGTCTCCTTGATTGCCGAGAGCGCGGGCAGGCTGACGATGTAGTCGCCGAGCGCATTCGCGCGCAGCGCGGCGATCTTCTCGACGCCCAGAACGAACGACCGTTCGTCGTGATTGCGCATCAGGCGATTCCGTCCTGGCAGCAGGAGGAAGATTCCGTCTATCGCCGCACCGAAACATGCCGAAACGTACCGTGCCGCTCGGAGGAGTAGACGCGCGGCGCGGCGCCGACCGCGAGAGCGGGCGTCGTCGGGGGCGAGTCGCGAGCCGGACGACGCCGGGTCGATGGCCGACCGAGACGCCGTGCGCGCGCGTGAGGTTCGCGCGCCCGACGAGGCCGAGGTCCGGCGCGGGCGTCGCAGCGTCCGCCTGACGCGGCTCGGCCTGCTCTTCTGGCGCGACGAGGAGATCCGCAAGGCCGACCTGGTCGAGTACTACCGCGCCGTGGCGCCCGTGCTCGTCCCGCACCTCCGCGGCCGCCCGTTCACCTTCAAACGCCACTACAACGGGCCGCGCAGCCCCTTCGAGTGGGTCAAAGACGCGCCGCCCGAGATGCCCGGCTGGATCGCCGTCGCGCCGCTGCCGGCACGCTCGCGCGGTGGCGCGCCCGTCCGCTATGCGCTCGTCAACGACGAGCTCGCGCTCCTCTGGGCGATCGAGTTCGGCTGCGTCGACCTCCACGTCTGGATCTCGCGCGCCGATCGCCCCGACCGACCCGACTGGGTGCTCTTCGACCTCGACCCGGCCGGGGTGCCGTTCGCTGCCGTCGTCCGGGCGGCCTTCCTCGTCCGCGACGCGCTCACCGCGCTCGGACTCGAGGCGGTCGTCAAGACGACGGGCGGCGAGGGTCTGCACGTGCAGGTGCCGATCGAGCGGCGCCATTCCTATACGGAAGTGCGCGCGTTCTGCAACGTCGTCGCGGGTGCGCTCGTCCGCGCGCACGGCGATCTGATCACGACCGAGCGCTCGCCCCGCCGCCGCCGCGGCGTCTTCGTCGACATCAAGATGAACGGCCACGGGCAGCAGGTCGTCTCCGTCTACTCCGTCCGGCCGCGGCCCGGCGCACCGGTCGCCGCGCCGCTTCGGTGGGACGAGCTCGACGAGGACCTTGACCCGCGCGACCTGTCAATGAGCGCGGTGCTCGAGCGCGTCTCGCGCTACGGCGACCTCCACGCCCCGCTGCTCACGGGTCGGCAGCGCCTTGATCGCGCGCTGAAGCTGCTCCGCTGAGCGCGTTCTCGTCTCGGTTTCTGCCTGTAGTCCTTCAGCGACGACAGCGTCGTCGACGGATTGGACGAGGCTCGCGATAGACGCGTCAGAAATCCGCGTGAGCCGGCGGCGCTGCCACCTGCGGACGGACGTCGGCGGCGGGCTGGCTCCCGCTCCGCGCGCCCTCGATGTCGAGGTGGGGAAGGACGCGATCGAGCCAGCGCGGCACCCACCAGGCCGCCTGTGCGGCGAGGACCATGAGCGCCGGCGCAAGCAGGAGCACGGTCGTCGCCGCCAGGAAGACGCCGACGGACAGCCCGACTCCGAACTGCTTCACCGTCGGGTCGCCGTTCAGGATGAAGCTGCCGAACACGGACATCATGATCAGCGCCGCCGCCGCGATCACCCGCGCCGCGGCCTCGTGGCCGGAGGAGACGGCATCGCGGTCGCTCGCGGCCCGCGTGCGGAAGTGCTCGATCTGGCTGACGAGAAACACCTGGTAGTCCATGGAGAGTCCGAACAGCACCGCGAACATCATCAGGGGCACGTAGCTCGCGATGGGGTCGGTGCCGCTCGCCGTGTCCAGGCCGACGAGACCGACGCCCCAGCCCCACTGGAAGCACGCGGTGAGGACGCCGAAGGCCGCCGCGACGGAGAGGACGTTCGTCAGGGCGGCCTGCGCGGCGACGAGCAGTGAGCGGTACGCGGCCAGGAGCACCAGCAAGCTGAGCGCGACGACCGCGAGAATGACGAGGACCAGCCGCGAGGAGATGCCCGCCGCGAGGTCGACGTAGCTCGCCGTCTGGCCGCCCACGAACGCCTGAACGTTGGTTCCTGATGTCGCCTGTGGAATCGTGTATGTGCGGAGTGTCTCTACGAGATCCGCCGTCGCCGGGGCCGCGGGCGCGGTGGTCGCGATCGCCGAGAAGATGGCGGCGTCGCCGGCCTTGTTGATCTCGGGCGGCGAGACGACCTTGACGCCGTCGGTCGCACCGAGGGCGTCCTGGAGGTTCACGAGGCGCGGGTCGGTTCCCCGCTCGTCGCCGCCCGCCTTGGTCAGCTCGTTCGTCAGCTGCTGCTGGAGCTGCTCCGCCTGCTGTTGCTGCGTCTTCGCCTGCTGCTGCTGTTCCTGGAGCTCGACCTTCTGAGTCTGGAGATTCGCCGCGTCCGTTTGGAGGTTCGCCCCGCTCGTCTGGAGCTGCGCGCCCTGGACCTGGAGCGACGCCGCATCCTCGACGAGCTCCTGCTTGCGCTCCACGGTCGCTTTCGCTTGCTTCGCGAGGCTCGCGGCTTGCGACGCGAGCACGGTGCTGCGCTTCGCAAGCTGCTTCTCCTCGCCCGCCAGCGTCCGTGAGCGCGCGATGAGCGCCTGCGATTGCGCGCGCAATGCCTGCTCCTGCCGCAGCACGCGCTCGAGCTGGCTCCGGAGCTGCTCGCCCCCGGCACGCGCGCGCGCCATGAGCGCCTGCGATTGGCTGCGGAGCGCCTGCTCCTGCCCGCCGATGCGCTCGAGCCGGCTTTCGAGCTGCTGCTGCTGACGTTCGAGCCTGCCGAGCCTCGCCTCGAGGCGAGCGCGCTCGCCCGGTAGGCGGGCGCGCTGGAGCCGCGCCTCGACCACGCGCGCGCGAGCGCGCGTGCGAGCGAGCTCCGCGACGATCCTCGCCGCCTCCCTCGCCAGCCT
>JALZFG010000020.1 GCA_030861645.1 Actinomycetota bacterium | reverse complement strand
GGCCGCGCTGCGCGAGCGGGAGCGCCGCCAGCCGGTCGAGCTCGCGTCGGACGACCTCGCGCGTCAGCGCGTGGCCGTGGATGCGCTCGGGGTCGTACTCGCGGAGGCCGAGGTCGAGCGCGGCGATCGTCGTCACCGTTCCAGCGACGCCGATCGCTGACCTCGCACCGCTGCGCACGCGCACCGGCACGCGGTCGGCGAGAACGGTGCGAATCGCCGCCGCGCACTCATCCAGCTCCGACCGCGTCGGAGGGTCGGACGGCAGCAGTCGCTCGGTGAGGCGCACGCAGCCGAGATCGAGGCTGAGATCGAACGCGGCCGCGCCGTCTCGCCCCCCAATGAGCTCGGTCGAGCCCCCGCCAATGTCCACGACGAGGAGCTGACCGCGCTGCTCGCGCCCCGCGGTCGCTCCCCGGAACGTCAAGAGGGCTTCGTCCTCGCCGCTCAGCAGCCTCGTTGCGAATCCGTAGCTCCACTCGATCTCGCCGAGGAACGCCTCGCCGTTCTCGGCGTCGCGGATCGCGCTCGTTCCCACGACGAGCGTCCGCTCAGCGCCGAGCGCATCGAGCTCCCGGCGGTAGTCGGCGAGGCAGTTGCGGACGCGCGCGATCGGGAGCGGGAGCAGTCGTCGCCTCGCATCGACGCCCTCGCCGAGCCGGGTGATCCGCAGCCGTCGCAGCACCTCGGAGATCCGGCCGTCTTCGACATCGGCGACGAGAAGCCGGGTCGAGTTCGTCCCGAGATCGATCACGCCGACGCGCATCGCCGTATTCTCGCGCCAGGAGTACGCCAGGAAGGGGGCGGCGCGATTGTCGCCTACCTGTGTGTGTGCTCCGCGGGCTTCGCATTGCTCCGCTTGGACGGCAGAGGGCTGGCGGGGCGGGGGGCGACGCGAGCACGCGGCGCGCCGGACTCACGCTGGCGCAGGCGGATCGCCCTCGTCGTCCGCCGCGGCGTATTCGGTCCGAGCGCGCTTGGCAAGCGGCAATCCGAAGCACTTCCGGATGCCCGACGTTGCCGTCGGGCACTCAGCCACCGGCCGCGCCGCCGCCGCTCCGGCGATGGATCGCCGGAAACGGTTGCTATACTTTTGCGCTGCGACGCGGGGTGGAGCAGTCAGGTAGCTCGCCGGGCTCATAACCCGGAGGTCGCAGGTTCAAATCCTGCCCCCGCTACTGGACAAGGCGCTCGAAGGGGCGCCTTGTGCGTCTTTCAGCGCACCTCGAGATCATCGGGCAACCGCCGCTCCCGCCAAGAGGTCCGCGGATTGGGTGTGACGAGGAGGAGCTCGGTCCGCGGAGGCTCCTGTAGCGGTAGAGTCGCGCCGTGGGCTACCGCGTTGCGCATCCGGACGCGCTCGAGTTCGAGGAGCGTCCCTACCGCGAAGACGAGCCGCCGCGGCACGCTGCCGACCTGACGACGGCGCTCGCGCTCGAGCGCTCGCGCGCCCGCCTCTGGCGCTACCCGCCCGGGACGCGCGGGAGGCGGCACGCCGAACGCGCGCAGGAAGAGGTGTTCGTCGTCCTCGCCGGCGAGCCGACGATGTACCTCGGCGAGCCACCCGAGCGCGTCGAGCTTGCGGCGGGCGGCGTGGTCGCCGTGCAGCCCGGGACGATCCTCCAGGTGCGAAACGAGAGCGAGCGGGAGGCGACGCTGTTCATCTACGGCGCGCCGCCCGAGCAAGGCGGAGGCGATTTCTTCCCGGACGTGCCGTAGCGAGCGACGCGGCGCGTTCGACGAGCGCAAGGCGGGCGCACCCTTGACGATCGCGAGCGGCGCGGGCAGGAGCTCGGCGTCGCGCAGGACTTCTGCGTCATCGCTCCGTCTCGCGGTACCGGCCGTAGACCTTGTGCGGCGCGAGCCGGAGCGCGAGCCGGAGCCGCTCGCGCGGGTCCGTCGACCTCGCGCGCCACAGGAGCGTTGCGCGTGAAGGTGCTGCATCTGAACGACGTGGCTCCCGGCCGGCCCGAGGGAGTCGATTGGCTGCCGCTTCGCGCGGAGCTGGGCATTCAGGCCTTCGGAGTCAGCGCCTATCGCGCGAACGCCGGTGAGCCGATCGTGCCTGCGCATTCGGAGCGCCCGGGCGCCGGCGGGGGTGTCCACGAGGAGCTGTACGTCGTCGTCCACGGCCGAGCGACCTTCACGGTCGACGGGAAGAGGTTCGACGCGCCCTCCGGAACGTGCGTGTTCGTTGTCCCCGGCGAGCGCCGCGAGGCACGCGCCGAGGAGCCGGGGACGACGGTGCTCGCGATCGGCGCCCCAGCCGGTGAGCCGTACCGGGTTGCGCCGTGGGAGTACGGGAGCCGCGCCGCGCGCGCGGCAGAGCTTCACGACGTCGACGAGCTCGAGCGCGTTACCGACGAGGGCGTGGCCGCGTACGGCGAACACGTGACGATGCTCTTCGGGCGAGCGTGTGTCGCGGCGCAGCGCGGGCGCCGCGACGAGGCGCTTGCGCTGCTCCAGCGGGCGGCCGAGGACGAGGAGTTCGGCGGCTGGGTCCGGGAGCACGCGCCGCAGGAGGCGCTGCTGGAACCCATCCGCGACGATCCTCGCTTTCCGCGCTGACGCGAGCGCTACGCGGCGCGCGCCAGGATCTCTCGTCGGCTCCACGCCGCCGTCGCTTCGGCCCTTCTTCGGCTCGAATCCTGCGCAGGACGCACGACCTCCAGGGAACGCTTCCACGCGTTTAGCGGCCGCGCCGACCGGGTACCCGGCGCGACCGTGAACGGTCAGCTCGACACTGAGGAGGTAGGAGCATCGCCATGAGCCGTAAACGTCTCCTTGTTACTGCGGCGCTCGTCGTTCTCGGCTTGGCCGTGTCGAGCGTCCGCCCGGCAGCGGCGCCGGCCGACGAGCTCGTGAACGTGACACTCCAGATCCCGGCGCAGATCTACCCGAACCCGTGCACCCCAGGCGACATCGTCGTCGTAAGGGCGACGCTGCACATCGTCTACTACGTTCGCGCGGACGGGCAAGGCGGCTACCACGTGAACCAGCTGGTCCGTGAGATGGGGACGGGGACGAGCCCTCTAACCGGGACGGCGTACCAGGCGTCGGACACGTACGACCACAGCTTCTATGCCGGCGCGCCCTTCCCGGTGACCGACACCGTCACCCACGAGGTCGTGCTCGCCAGTCGAGGATCCACTCAGAACTTCTTGATGAGCTACGACCTCCATACCACCGTGAACGCGCTCGGCGTGCCGACGGCGACCGTCGACAACGTCCGTCTGTCGTGCGCCGGGTAGGTGCCGTAACCGGAAAGAGGGAGGGCCGCGGGCGACGCCTACGTCTTCCGCGGCCCGCGGTTTCGTCGAAGCGGCGCTACCATCGCCGCGCAGACGGCCCAGCATCGTCACGAGGAGGGGATCGGAATCGATGAGCAGTGACGTGCGAACGCTCACGCGCCGTTCGCTTCTGAAGCGCGCGGGCGCGCTCGGTGTCGGAGCGATCAGCGCGCGCGGTGCGTACGAGGCGCTCGAGCGGATGGGATTGACTGCCCCTGAGCGCGCGGCAGCCGCCGTCGTTCGCCGCCGGCAGGAGCAGTACTTGATCGAGGGCCTCGAGGTGATCCTCGACGACGGCGTCCCGGTGGTTATCCCGCCGATCTACAACGACATGATCACGGCCAAGCTCGCTTCCGGCCGGACGTGGAACACGACGACGCTCAAGAGCGCGAAGTCGCGGGTCGAGGACGCGCTCCAGCGGGTCGAGTCGCCGTATCCGGCGACGGCCGCCGGCCTCACGATCGTGGTCGGATGGGGCCTTCCGTACTTCCGAACGCGCGTTCCGAGCCTCTGGAAGCAGTACGGGCCGGTGGACAAGGTGCTGACGACCGACCCGGCGAACCCCCAGTTTGCCGTCCTCGACGCGATCCGTTTCCCGAGTGATCCCGCGACCGTCGTCCTCGAGGACAACGACGTCGTCTTCAAGCTGCGCAGCGACTCGCAGTCGATCCTTCGCGACGTGGAGCACGCGCTCTTCGAGGATCCGACGAACCGCGCGTATGTCGGCGACCTCTTCGACGTGACGAGCAAGCGAATCGGCTTCGTCGGGCGCGGCTTCGGCGGCGAGAACGTGGGGAAGAAGCTCGCGGTCGAGCTCGGCGTCCCGGGGGCCGATCAGATTCCCTCTCGCTCGCAGCTGATGATGGGCTTCACCAGCACTCAGCCCGCTGCACTCGGCCCCGACAACATCGTGAGCTTCGAGACGCTACCCGGCGTGACGAACCAGTGGCCGAGCGGCTACTTCGCGGCGGGGTGCGCGATGCACGTCTCGCACCTGTCGCTCGACCTTGTCCAGTGGTACGGGTTCGACTACGCAAACAGGGTGGCGCGCATGTTCTCGCCACACAACCAGGTTCCGTCGGACGGGCGGGTGACGCTCTCGAACGGCCCGGAGAACGTGACCACGAGGGAGCAGCTCGAGGCCGACAAGGCGACCGGCGTCCTCGGGCACAACGGGACGCTGCAGCAGGCGAGCAGACTGAAGGCGGACGTCACCGACAACTACGGCCGGGTTCGCAAGAAGGGGACGGCGGTCCCCATTCGCGAAGACTTCAACACGCTCGACAACCCGTTCGCCTGGCCGGATTCGGGACAACCCGCGGCGGCAGGGCTGCATTTCGCTGTCTTCGTCCCTGCGAGCCGCCTCTTCCACACCGCGCGCCTCGCCATGGACGGCGTCTTGCCCGACGGCACCAGCCTGCGGGACACCATCAGCGACAGCCAGAACGGCATCAACGGAGCGATGGCGGCGACCCACCGCCAGAACTTCCTCGTTCCGCCGCGCTCGCGCCGCTCATTCCCGCTGGTGGATCTCCTGCGGTAGGCTCGTGTCGGCGAGGCGGCAGCGCCGCCGTCCCAAGCGGCACGTCGAGAATGCTAGGGCTCCGAATCGCTTCGGCCTCGCCGAGCACTCCCCTTCCTCCACCCCCCGTGTGCGGCGACGCTGGGGCGGGGTCATCGACGCGGCGATTCCGCGAAACTGGGGCGAGGGCGAACCGGAACCAGGAGGTCGGCGCGGCGACGCGCGGCGGGACGAGCCCGACTGACAACCTCCGCGTCAAGCGGTGACGCGGAGCGCGTGGAGCTTGCCGTCGTGCTCGTGACGTAGGCTTCCGGGCCGCGCGGAGCCCGGCTCTCGCGGAACGCCCCCTCGACACAAGGAGAAACGATCATCCGTTGGCTCAAGCGCGCCCCGCTTGTCGTCGGGGCGACTCTGGTGTTCGGCCTCGCTCTTCCCGGCGTCGGAAGCGGCTCGCAGCTGATCGACCGCAACGCGACCGACGTCACCCTGGCGGTCAACGCGGACGGCGAAGCGCTCGTCAGTTATCGAAAGAACGGCGTGCGGCAACGCGTCCTGGCGTGGGGAGCCGTGGACGCGCGTCACCCGAGCCCGAACGCACGGCAGGTCACGCTGAAGCTCGACTACTCGGGCGGCTCGCGCACGTTCGGGCGGCGCGCCTCGCGCTCGTTCGAGAACGCGTGCCGGCGCTATGACGGGCCGCGGCTGCCGTTTCTCGTTCCCGGCGCCGCCTGCAAGGCATCGGACGGCTCGTACTGGGCGCTGCAGCGGTGGCAGCCTGCGCTTCCGAACCTCGGCTTCCTCCCCTGGCTGCCACGGCATCGGGCTGTCGAGCTTCACATCTCGCACTGGACCCGGCCGGTTGCGAAGCTCGACGTCTGGACGCGCTGGGTCTCCGGCGGACGCTACCACCACCTGTTCGGGCGGCTCACCTACCGGGGAACGCCGGTATACGGCTACCGGAGCACGAAATTCGGTGCCCCGACCGACGGCTACGGACGGCTCGTTTACCTGGACACCTTCAACGCGAGAAGCTACGGGCGAGGTTGGCGACGGGAGAACTCGTTCGTTTCCCATAATCCCACCGGCGCCTTCTGCTACGGCTTGTACGCGCGCACCCCCGGCGCGAGCGGCTACGAGAAGCCGGTGGCGTGGCCGGCGGGAAGGCCCCGCGGCCCTGGCGTCGGCGACAAGTACCGGCTGAGCGTGAGCGGTCCGGGCGTCACTCCCGACGTCAGCGTCGTCGTGCCAGGACTTCACGACTTCAACCCGCGCAACCCCGCCGACGTCGCGTACGCGCAGGCTCAGGAGGCTGCGCTCAATGCGATCCGAGGACGTCACAAGCTCTGCGTCCATCGCTAGGTCGGCTCGGGCGAGGAACGCGCGGTCATGAAGCGAGCGACGTGATGGGACGAGGAGATGCGGCGACAGCTTGCGCGTCGGGATGCGGGAGGGGGCGGGCGTCGCGTTGCCGTCGAGCACGACGACGTCCTGCTCGAGCGAGCACGCGAACGAATAGCGGCAGCGCGGCTCGCTGATGACGCGGCGGTGCGACTGGGTCGTCGAGGCTGACGCGCTCTACGTCGCATACCACGACGACGAGTGGGGCGTACCGTCGCACGAGGATCGTCACCTCTTCGAGCTTCTGACGCTGGAGGGGGCGCAGGCCGGACTGTCATGGGCGACGATTCTCCGCAAGCGGGCGGGGTACCGCGCGGCGTTCGCCGAGTTCGATCCATCGCAGGTCGCGCGCTTCGACCGAGGGGACGTCGAGCGGCTTCTACACGACCCAGGGATCGTCCGAAACCGCCTGAAAGTGGAATCGGCGGTACAC
>JALZFG010000431.1 GCA_030861645.1 Actinomycetota bacterium | reverse complement strand
GAGCAGGTTCAGCAGCACCGCCTTGATCGGGATCACGATCGACCTGAAGGTGACGAGCAGCAGCACGAAGCAGAGCGCGAGCACGAAGCCGAAGACGAGCGGCGCGTGCGACTTCATCTGCTCGTTGAAGTCGTGCGTGCCCGCCGTCTCGCCGGTCACCGCGGCCTCCACTCCGGGCACCGCCCCGACCGTCGCCGGGATCACGCGCTCGCGCAGCGTCTTCAGCGCGGCGACCGAGGCGCCGTTCGAGCCGTCGCCCTGCAACGAGACCGAGACCGTCTCGACGGTGTGCTTCGGGTTGATGTCGGTCGAGATCGGCTCGAACATCTGCCCGCTCGCGAGGGCGCGCCGCTTCAGCTCGGCGATCGCCTGCTGTACCTGCGGCGAGGTCACGTCGTCAGCGGCGATCACGACCTTCGCCGGCGTCTGCGCGCCGGGGAAGGCGCGCTGGATCGCCTCGTACGTCTGCACGATCGGCAACGACTTCGGCAGGTCGGTGAAGCTCGGCAGCTGCGTGTGCAGCGTCAGCGTCGGCACGGCGAGCGCGAGCAGCGCGCCGCCGGACAGCGCGGCCGCGAGCACCGGGCGGCGCATGACGCGATCAAGGACGAATCCCCACAGCCGTGACTCGCGCCCGGCGCGCGCGCCGAGCAGCGGGATCCGGCCTTTGTCGACCCGGTGGCCAAGCTTCGCGAGCAGCGCCGGCAGAATCGAGAGCGACCCGATCAGGGCCACCGCGACCATCAGCATCGCCCCGACCGCGATCGAGGTGAAGATCGCGTTGCCGGTGAAGAGCATCCCAGCCATCGCGATCAGAACGGTCAGGCCGGAGATGAAGACCGCGTGGCCCGACGTCCCCGCTGCCTTCAGCAGCGCCTCCCGCGGCGAGAGCCCGCGCGCCCGCTCCTCCCGCTCACGCCGCAGGTAGAAGAGCGAGTAGTCGACGCCGACCGCCATGCCGATCAGCAGGATCACGGACTTCGTCGGATCACCTGCGGCGACGACGTGGCTCGCGAGCGACGACAGCCCGATCGTCGCGAGCACGCCGGAGAAGGCGAGCAGCACCGGCAGCCCGGCGGCGACGAGCGCGCCGAAGGCGACGAGCAGGATCACGAGCGTGACCGGCAGCGACGAGTATTCGGCCCGCTGGAAGTCCTCGTTGAGCGTGTCGCTCAGCTCGTGAGTCGCGCTTGCGAACCCGAACTCGGCGACCGTGAAGGAGCGGTGTCGCTGCTGGACGCGCTCGACCGCATTCAGGATCGGCTGCACCTTCTCGTCGGCCTCGTCCTGGTCGCCCTTGATCTCGAACTGGACGAGGGCCGAGCGACGGTCCTTCGCCACCTGTCCCGCGTTCTGCGGCTCGAGCGGCGAGCGCACCCGCTGTACCTGAGGAAGCGCCGAGACCGTCCGCACAACATCGGCAACCGTCGCACGGAAGGCGGGGTCGGAGAGGTTCTGGCTCTTCGACTGCACGAGCACGCTCTCCGCAGCGTTGTTCGGGAACCCAGCCTCACTCAGGAGCTGCTCCGCCTGCTTCGTCTCGCCGGCGGCGGTATCGGCCTGCTTCAGCATCTTCGTCCCGGCGACCGCGCCCAGCGCGGCCGCGACGACACAGAACGCGAGCCAGGCGGAAACGGCCGTCTTCCAGTGGTCGGCGCTCCAGCGCCCGGCGCGCGCGGCGACGTTGAGGTTCATCTCGCCTCCTCACCTCTGGAGCTCATCACTCGGACCACAGTGCCTGCCGCCTCGTGCGCCGTGGAATGGGGAGAGCCGACATTCGCAGGTGCGGGAATCCGTACTTCCGAACGCACCACTGCCTCCTGCCGCGACCGAGGCGTACGCGCGCCGCGGACGGCCTGTCATCGCCCGTGGGGGCATCGCAGGAAACGAACGCGCGAAGCGGACCCAGTGCCGATCGCGCACGACCTCCGTCTCGAACGCCACGCGACCGCTCGGGCGCCGCCTCCTTCCGAGCTTGCTGCCGCAGCTCGTGGACTGCGGGTCGCCTCTCTCCTGGGGATCTTCTTGCTCCGCGTTGCGCTCGCGTCGCTACGGGCCGACGATCAGCGCACCGCGTCTGACCCTTGCGGCAGAGCTCCATCGCCGTACGATGCGTTCACCCACGGCGCCAGCGCAGCGATGATCGAGTGGAGGATCCACCTCGCCTCTCCTCCAGAGCGGGTCTACAGCTTCCTCGCGTCCGAACCCGGACGCGAGCGGTTTTGGGCGGAGTCGGCGCCCGAGCGGGACGGCATCATCGAGTTCACCTTCCCCAACGGCCTCCGATGGCACGGGCGGATCCTCGCTGCCGAACCGCCGCACAGGTTCGCGGTCCGCTACTTCGGCGACACCGACGTTGTCTTCACTCTCGACGACGATGGGCGCGGCGGCTGTGACCTCCGTTTGCACGACACCGCCGACGACGCCGATACGAGCGCGGGCTGGGTTTCGGTCCTGCTCGCGCTCAAGGCCGCGGTCGACTTCGACGTCGATCTTCGCAACCACGACGCGGACCGAACGTGGAGCGAGGGTTACGTCGACAATTAGCCACGCCGGACGTCCGCCGGCTCCGGATCGAGGACACCGAACGGCGTCCGAAGACGGCGTCCGTGCTTGCCAGTTAGACCGACAGCGATCCCGGCTCCCGCTCGAGCCGGCTGATCACCCTGTTCACCGAGACCGACATGCCCGCGGCGACCGCGGCGTGGCGTTCATCAGCCCCGTCAGCTGCTCCCGGTCTTCGGGGCCGAACGGACGCATCGTGATCGACGACATCAGCGAACTCCCCTAACACAGGCCGAGAGCGAGCGAGCCAGGAGGCCGCCGGTGCCGAACGAAGAGCACGTCATCGAAACAGCGAACTGAAGGCCCGAGCGACGGCAGCCGGGATCGAGGAGCGGTTTCGGCAGAGCGAGTTCATCGTCGATCCCTGGGTCAACGAGCGCGCGACGCGGTAGCTGCACATCTACTTGCCTTGCATGCGGGTGAGCCGCTTGCGGCGGCGCGCCTTCGCTCAACTCCTTGGAGTGCGGACGGCGAGACTCAGCGCGGGCCGTGACGCGCTGGGAGACCGAACTTGCTGCCGTCGACGCTCGGTCGGTTCTCGGTGATCGTCCGGTGGGGTCCGCTGTCACGGCATCGTTATCGCGATGGGCGTCTATCTCGCCGTAGGCGACAGCATCTCGATCGACGACTACACCGGGGTGCGCGGCGGAGGTGCGCCGTCGCAGCTCGCACGCAAGCTCGGCATCGACCTCGTCGACGTCACGCGCGACGGCAACACGACACACGGCGTGCTCGCCGACCTCGCCCGGGCACCCGCGGCGGCCGACATCGTCACGCTAACCGCCGGTGGCAACGACCTGCTCGGCGGCGACCTCCCCCGCGCGATCCTTCGCCGTCTTCATCAGATCGCACAGCGAATCGAGCCGCTCGGCGCCCGTGTCGTCGTCAACACGATCTACGACCCGAGCGACGGCGACAACGACGTCGGACGGCGCGAGCTGGGTCTCTCGCGGCTGGCAACGATCGAGCTACGACGGCGCCTGAACGCGGTCAACCGCGGCATCACCAAGCTGGCGGGCGAGCACGCCTTCCTCCTCGCCGACCTCGAGCGGCTCTTTCACGGGCACGGCGTCGCATCCCGCGAGCCGTGGTTCGTCAACGTGATCGAGCCGAACCTCCCTGGTGCGACCGCCATCGCCGAACACTGGTACGACCTGCTGACGTCGCGATGAATCCACCACTCCGATGCGGGGCCGCGACCGCTGGGTGAGCGGCGACCCGAGCATGGTGATGCGGATCGCGGGCGTCATTGCGGTTGTGAACTCGAGCGGCAAGCGGCTCGCGCACGCGGCGATGCTTGGAGCCAAAGTGGCGATCAGACGTCGGAAGGGACGGTCGTCGCCCGCGGGCAGAGGGCCGTGCAAACGTTCGTCATCGACTCCGACGACGTCCGGCGGAGCAGCGCGCGGACCGTTTCAACGACTCGAAGAAGAGGATTCTCCCGTGGGTGAA
>JALZFG010000499.1 GCA_030861645.1 Actinomycetota bacterium | reverse complement strand
TGGGTTGCGCAGGAACAGCTCGAGCAGGCGCGCTTCCGTCGCCGTCAAGTCGAGCAGCCGGTCGCCGCGGCGCACTTCCTGTTTCTCGACGTAGTAGACGAGGTCGGCGAGCTTCAGGCAGGAACCGCTGTTCCGGACGCGGCGTAGCAGCGCCCGGACGCGCGCGACGAGTTCGCGCGAATCGACCGGCTTTCCAAGACAATCGTCCGCCCCCGCCTCGAGGACGGACACGCGCGTCGCGACATCATCGCGGGGAAGGAGAGCGAGGATCGGCAGCTGAAGCTTGTTCGCTCTCAATCGCCGGCAGAGGTTGGCGCTCCCCCGCCCGGCGTCCAGCACCAGAAGGTCGTGGTTCGAAACACTTTCGCTCACGATGTCGGGATCCGCGACGTCGGCTGCCGCCGCCCGCAGGCCGCCCTTGCGCAGCGATCCGACGACGTCATCGTCGTGCGACGCGATCAGGATCCGCTCGCGAGCTATCTCCGCTTACCTTTGAAGAAGGGGCGATTCCTTCTTTCGAGAGTGTGCGTCGGCTTCACGTGTTGTGCGCGTCCAAGAACGCCGAGCGAGACGAGGGAATTGTTGCTGAGAGCCTGGCGCGGTTAGGCGGACATCGATCCGGACCGCGCTGGTCTAGAGCTCTTACGTTGCAGGGGGCGGTCTCCAGCATGGATCCGTGGGGCAACAGTCATCCGTGTCGATGGAGCATCGGCTGCCGTTGGTGCACTCGGACCTCGTGCCCATGAGGCGAGCACAGGTGCCGAGCCGATCGCGCGTGCGCCGTACCTTGTACGAGACTAGCTCCTCATGAAACCGTCCGAGATCGGCTATGCGAAGGCGGGTGACGTCAACATCGCCTTTCGGACGCTCGGCGACGGTCCGTTCGATCTCGTGTTCGTCTCCGGAGCGATCTCCAACCTCGAGCTCGACTGGGAGGAGCCCCGCTATGCCGCGTTCGGAGAGCGACTCGCGTCGTTCTCGCGGCTGATCGTCTTCGACCGCCGGGGTGTAGGGCTCTCCGACCGCGTTGCAACGCCGTCGCTCGAGGAGCAGATGGATGACGTGAGCGCGGTGATGGACGCGGCCGGGTCGGAGCGAGCCGCGCTCTTCGGCTTCGACGCAGGCGGCGCACTGCTCGCCCTCTTCGCCGCCACCTATCCCGAGCGGACGCTCGCGCTCGTTCTGTACGCGACCGAGCCGAGACGGCTGCGCGCGCCGGACTACCCGTGGGGGCTGACACCCGAGCAGGCCCGGTCGTGGATCGAATCGGCCGAGCGGGCGGTCGGCTCGGACGAGCTGAGAGCAGAGCTGCGGAGAACCGCGCCGAGCATGGCGAACGACGAGCAGCTCGCGCGTTGGCTCGCGAGATGGGTGAGGCTCAGCATCAGCCCCGGCGCGTTCGCCGCCTTTCGCCGCGTGAACACGGAGATCGACATTCGCCCTGTATTGCCCGCGATCCGAGTACCCACGCTCGTCCTCCAGCGTCACGGCGACCGGGCGATCGACCCGGCGATCGGGCGTTACGTCGCCGAGCGGATCCCGACCGCTGCCTACACGGAGCTGCCGGGTCGCGACCACTTTCCGTGGACCGATGACGGAAAGCAGGAGCTTCTCGATGCCGTGGAGTCGTTCCTCCGCGAAGCCGTGGAGAGCGGCCCGCTCGAGGACGACACGAATCGCGTCCTGGTCACCATCCTCTTTACCGACATCGTTGGAGCCACGGAGCGGGCAGCCGAGGTCGGGGACGCGAGTTGGCGCGAGCTCCTCGCCCGGCACCACGCGCTCGTACGGCGGCAGCTCGCGCTCTACCGCGGCCGCGAGCTCGACACCGCGGGCGACGGGTTCCTCGCGAGCTTCGACGGACCCGCCCGCGCAATCAGGTGCGCCTGCGCGATCAAGACCAGCGTGCACGAGCTGGGGATCGACGTGCGCGCCGGGCTCCACACGGGAGAGTGCGAGCTCATCGAGGGCAAGGTCGCAGGCATTGCTGTGCACATCGGTGCGCGCGTCGCGGAGCACGCGGCGCCCGGCGAAGTCCTCGTCTCGAGTACCGTCAAGGATCTCGTCGCCGGCTCTGGGATCGAATTCGAGGAGCGAGGCGCCCCGGAGCTGAAGGGCATTCCAGGTGAATGGCGGCTTTTCGCGGTGGTGAGCTAGCCGGGTCGGCCCGATGGGAACGTCCGCGTTGCGGAAACTAAAAGGAACCTCGCCTTTGCGCCAGTCACGGCTCACGAGTGGGTTTGCACCGAGGCCCGTCGCGCTTCCTCGCGGCTACCCCTCACCGAAAGCTGCGCGACAGCGGCGGGGGTGGGATTCGAACCCACAGGGCGTCTCTCGGCGCCCAACGGTTTTCAAGACAGGACTAGTTCCGCTCGAGCACGCCGTTCTCACGTCATGCCCGCCATCTTGCGCGCCAGCGCAGTGCACCAGATCGGCGCTGAACACGCCGTCCCGGCGC
>JALZFG010000495.1 GCA_030861645.1 Actinomycetota bacterium | reverse complement strand
GCTCGGTCTCGTGCTCGCCGTCCTGTTCGCGGCGGCGAGCGTGGCCCTGATGGCGTCTCCGCGCTTCGCAGCTCGCGCAGCGCTTCCCCTTGCTGGCCGGCGACGGCGCGATTCAGGACGCAGCCGTCTCCCTGCTCTTGAGGGCCAGCAGTCGCCAGTGACCTGGAACGCCCTTCAGCGTGTGGAGGCCGCGATCCTCGAACTCGAGCCCCGATCCGGCGACCAAGTCCTTCACGGTCTGCGAAACGAGCACCTCCCCCGGCGTCGCGTGCGCAGCGACCCGCGCGCCCGTGTGCACTGAGATCCCGCGCACATCACCGTCGACGAGCTCGACCTCGCCCGTGTGCACCCCCGCGCGCAGCTCCAGGCCGAGCGGGCGGACGGCACGCACAATCGCCGACGCGCAGCGGATCGCGCGGGCGGGCCCGTCGAAGACCGCGAGGAACCCGTCACCGGCGGTGTTGATCTCGCGGCCGCGGAAGCGAGCGAGCTGCCCGCGGACGATCGCATCGTGCCGTCCGAGGAGCATGCGCCACGCGACGTCACCGAGCTCCGCCGCCTTCGCGGTCGAGCTCACGATGTCCGTAAAGAGCACCGTCACGAGCACCCGGTCGGGCGTGGTCTCCTCGTGAACGCTTTCGAGGAAGCGGTCGATGGTGGTGAGGACGGCGTCCTGGTCGCCCTCCCACGGGAGGTGGTCGTTCCCGGCGAGCTCCACGACCGTCGCCCCAGGTACCCGCTCTCCCATGAAGCGGGTCGCTTCTGCCAAGTACTCCTGCGACCGATAGAGCACGAGCGTCGGTACGCCGATGATCGGCAGCACGTTCCGCACGTCGATCTCCATGTTCATTCTCCGTAGCGCACGAGCTGCGCCGGGGCTCGCGCCACGGATGACGTACGAGACGTACCAGCGGAGCTGATCCTCGGCCCGCAGAACGCCGGGCGCCGCCCGCGACAGCCACTCCTCGGTCGCCGCGCGCGCCCAATCCTCCTGCTCGACCGCAGCCAGTCGGCACTTCATCTCCTCCTCCGTGATACCGACGGGGTAGTCGGGCGCCCACATCTGCCTGGCGAACGTTCCCATGAGGACGAGGCCGGCCGTGCGTTCCGGGTAGGTCGCGGCAAACAGGGTGCACATCGGCCCGCCCTCTGAGATGCCGAGCACGACGGCGCGCTCGGAGCCGACGGCGTCCATGACGGCGCGCATGTCGTCCATCCGCGTCTCGAGGTCGGGGAGGTGGTCGGGCGAGACACGGTCGGAGAGGCCGGTGCCACGCTTGTCGAAGAGGATTAACCGTCCCATCGAGGCGAGGCGCCGGTAGAAGCGCGCGATCTTCGGGTTCTCCCAGCCCGCGTGGAACGTGCAGACCCAGCCGTGAACGAGGACGAGGTCGACCGGGCCATCCCCGAGCACCTGGTACGCGATGCCAACCTCGCCGCTGCGAGCGTGCCGAATCTCACGCTCCGGCGGAATGCTCGGCGCCGCGGCTGCGCCCGGCGGCGCGACGTTCGCCGGAGCCCCTCGGGCGGGCGTCGGTTGGAGCTGCGCTTCCTGCCGGAGCATCCGCCCCTCGAGCTCCTTCAGCTCCGCAGACGGCTCCATCCCCAGCTCCTCGTCCAGCGTTCGCCGGAACGCCCGATACGCGCCGAGGGCCTCAGCCTGCCGTCCCGAGCGGTAGAGCGCGAGCATCAGCTGCCGGCGCAATCGTTCCCGGAGGGGGTGGTGCGCGACGAGCGCCTCGAGCTCCGCGACGAGATCTCCATGGACGCCGAGGGCAAGGTCGCTTTCGATGCGCTCTTCGAGGCATCCGAGCCGGAGCTCCTCCAGGCGCGCTCGCTCCGTCAGCGCGAAGGGCTCCGAAGAGAAGTCCGCGAGCGCCGGCCCGCGCCACAGCGAGAGCGCCTCACGCAGCCGATCGGACGCGAGCTGCGCATTCCCGTCCGCGAGCGCCGCGCGTCCCTCGTCCGAGAGCCGCTCGAACCGCTGGAGATCGAGCTCCGCGCCGTCGAGCTCCAGCAGGTAGCCGCCGGCTCGCGTTCTCAGGACGCCGGGGGGCAGGACCTTGCGCAGCTGCGAGACGTAGACCTGGACCATCTTCGCCGCGGTATGGGGCGGGTTCTCGCCCCAGAGGTCGTCCACGAGGCGATCGACGGAAACGGTTCGGTTCGCGTCGAGGAGGAGGCGGGCGAGAAGCGCACGTTGCTTCCGTCCACCGAGCCGAAGCGCCGCCGTTCCGTCGACGGCTTCGAGGGGTCCGAGGATCCGGAATTCCAAACGCCCTCCGGGCAACGCTACCACGCTTCTCGTGACACCCTCCCGCCATCTCGCTCGCGATCCGCGAGCGCTGGCGAGTTAGGCCGCGAGTGCCCGCTCGAGCGCGCCGCGCGCGTCTTCGGTGACCGGGTCGCCGTGTGTCGGCAGGAGCAACCCGACCGGAAGCTCGAGGAGGAGGCGCAAGCGGTCGCGCAGCGCGGTGGGAGTCGTTCCCTCTTCGAGCCACGAGTCCGGCTGTACCCGCACCCCGCGCTCGCTCCCGAGGAGGGCGTCGCCCGCGACAAGAGCGCCGTGCGCCGGGATCCAGAGCAGCGCTTCGCTCTTATAGGCGCCTTCCCGCGGCTCGACGCCGCCCGGCAGAGTGTCGCCGAGCCGGTACGGCTGCGCCGAGACCTCGACCTGATCGAGGTCGGCTTCGGGCGCGTGGACGACTGCGTCGAGCGGTTCGACGAGACTTGCCGCGCTTCGCTGGTGCCACGGGCACGTCAGGAGGATGGCGACGCTCTTCCCCGCGGCGAGCTCCTCGACGGCCGAGGGTGGCGAGAGGGGGTCGAAGAGGACGAGGACGCCGTTGGCCGCGAGCGCGTACGAGCGGACGTCGCGCCCCCAGCCCTCCGGGCCGCCCTGCTCCGGTGTCCAGTCGGGATGCGGAGCCGTCCATGTCCACAGGCCCGGCCGCAACTCCTCCACGAAGCCGAACCCTACCCCTACGTACTCGCGGCCTACCTCGCCAATAGGCGGCGCAAGACGTACTGGAGGATCCCGCCGTGGCGCAGGTAGTCGCGCTCACAAATCTGCGGGAGAGGGCCAGCCCTCTCCCGCAGATTTCGAAGGCTTACGCAGACGCGCGCGACCTACGTCGCCAATAGGCGGCGCAAGACGTACTGGAGGATCCCGCCGTGGCGCAGGTAGTCGCGCTCGCGCGGGGTGTCGAGACGGACGCGGGCGCGGAATTCCTTGTCGTCGGCGCGGACCGTCACCTCGTGCGCCTCCGCGTTCTCGGCGCCGGTGATGGAGTACGCCTCACGGCCCGAGAGGCCGAGCGTCTCGCGGTTCTCGCCGTCGAGGAATTGGAGCGGCAGCACGCCCACCATGAGCAGGTTCGAGCGGTGGATGCGCTCGAACGACTCGGCGATCACCGCTCGCACCCCGAGCAGGTTCGGACCCTTGGCCGCCCAGTCGCGCGACGACCCGGACCCGTACTCCTTGCCCGCGATCGCGATCAGGGGCACGCCCGCGGCG
>JALZFG010000471.1 GCA_030861645.1 Actinomycetota bacterium | reverse complement strand
CACCTTGGCAGCGGCCGCTATCACGGAGTTGAGCGTGCGAGATCTACGCACCGCCGGGGCTCATGCCGCGAGGGCTTCTCTGTAGACGGCACGCCACGCGTCGGCAAACTTTGGAACATCGAGATCCGCAACCGCGCCCTGCGCGTTGGTTCCCATCGCACGGCGCCTCTCCGGGTCCATCTGCGCGATCGCGTTCAGAGCAGTTGCGATGTCTCGCGGATCCCGGGTGATGGCGAGTCCATGGACGCCGTCGCGAAAGAATGACGCGACACCGCGGAGAGGCATCACGACGAGGGGCAGGCCGGCGGCGGCTGCCTGGTGGAGACCGAGCGAGAAGGTCTCGTATGCCGAAGGTGAAGCGTATGCGTCCGCGGCCCAGAGGAAGGGACGCACATCGTCCTGCATCCCGACGAAGGAAACGCGTGAGGACACGCCGATTCGGTCCGCCCTGGCTCGATAGGCTCGAACGAGGTCGTCCGTCCCGCCGACGACCGCGAGGCGGACGTGAGCGTCAGCTTGGCTCAGAGCCTCGAGGAGCTCCGGAAGGCCTTTGCGCTCGAAGTGACCGAGGGCCACGAAGACGAGGAGTGTTTCCTCGGGCGAGGTCTCGAGGCGGGCGCGCGTCCGGTCCCGATCAAAGTCGGCGGGACGCGCGAACCTCGCGAGCTGTAACGGATTGTTGACCACGCGAATCCGGCTCGGGTCGATCCGGTGCTCCTCTTCGAGTTCGTCCCGCAAGCCCGGCGAGGGCACGACGAGCAGGCGAGGCACCTTTAGGGAGCGTCGCTCACGCGCGGCCCGCACGGTGTGATTCAACCTGCGCACGGCTCCGCGGACGCCTCCGGCGAAGGCATCGTGAGGTGCGCGCCGGAGATAGGCCCGATGGCAAAAGTGTATGTAGCCGATGTCAGACTCTCTGGTGTACCCCTCGACCGTCTGCACGAGGTCGTACGACCCCTGCCGCACCCGGTCGAGCGTGAACTTAGCGGTGCTCGCCGCGTAGTACGAGAGATAGCGAGCAACGAGCGGCCTACGAATTGCCGGCACGCGCACCCAACGGATCCGTGCCGGGTTCGGGTTCGTGAACGCCGTCGCGAAGACAGTGAAGTCGTACTCCCCGCAGAGCTCCTCCAGCAGTCTCAGGTTGCAGCTGCCCGAAGGGCTCCTCTCCGTGACCTCGTGGTCGAAAATCGCGATGCGCTTCCTGGGCATGAACCTCTCGATGTCCCGAGGGCAGGAGACCGCGCTACGGAGCGAACCGCTCGAGAGAGGAGGTGGCTTGCCGCATCAGAGTGTGAACACGCGCGAGCGGCTGAGGTCCGTCCCGGTCTCGCGGCGCGTCACCGAGCCCGCATAGTATTACGAATAGCCGATGGGACCAACGAGGGCAGCCGGTGCTGCGTCGCCCCGACGCCTCGGTCCTCTCGGCGCGCGAGCAGGGTGGGGTATAGCCGACCAGGCACTTTCGAGCGCGACGAACTTTGCGCTCGGCGTGATGGTTGCCCGCAGCGTCGCTCCCTCGGAGTTTGGCCTGTTCGCGTTGATCTTCGCCGCCTACGTCCTCTTGCTCGGAACGAGCCGCTCACTGTCGACAGATCCGCTCATCGTCCGGTTCGGAGCGTCAGAGTGGGCCCAGCTTCGCGGGCGGGCCGTGCTCGCGCTCGGCACGGCACTGGGTTTCGGGACAATCTGCGCGCTCGCAGGCGGGCTCATCATCTTCATGCTCGACGTGGTGCTGGGCATGAGCTTTCACGGCGCGCCGTTCTACCTGCTCGCCGCCTCCTTGCCCGGCCTTCTGCTCGAGGACGCCCTGCGCTACGTGTTCTTCGCACGGCGCGCTCCCCGAAGCGCCCTCGTGGTGGACGCGTCGGCGGCCGTAGCCCTCGCGCTCGCCTTTCTCTGGATCGCATTGGGCAACACGCGGTCGCTTTCCTGGTTCGTCGCCGCCTGGGGCGTCAGCGGACTGGTCTCGGCCGCCGTCGGTCTCCGCCTTGGTCGGCTCTGGCCGCGGATCGGAGGTATGCGCCGGTGGCTTGCCGCCCAGCGCGATCTCTCGAGCCGCTACCTGGGCGAGTTCATCGCCCTCTCCGGCAGCCAGCTCCTCGTCCTCTACTTCCTCGCCTTCGTGACTTCGCTTCCCGAGGTGGCGGCACTGCGCGGGGGCCAGATGCTGATGACGCCGGTCATGGTGCTATTCGCGGGCGTCGGACCGATCGCGGTTCCCGAGCTCATCCACGTTCGCGCGCGATCTCGCCGGTCGTTCGAGCGTTA
>JALZFG010000454.1 GCA_030861645.1 Actinomycetota bacterium | reverse complement strand
GCCTCGTTCCGGGCCTCGACCCGGAACGAGCGCCGGTGATCGTCGCCGGCGCGATCATCCTTCGCGAGACGCTCGAGCACTTCGGCCTCGACGTCATCGAGGCGAGCGAGCGCGACCTCCTCCACGGTGCGGCGATCGAGGCCGCGGCGCTCCCGGAGCCCGTCGAGGGTGACGCCCCTCCTGGCGCGTACACCTGCTGTTAGCGCGAGAACTCGCGCTTCGCGTCCGAGCTTCGTCTACACGAGCTCGGGATCGGGCTCGGGCGGCTCGTCCTCGGCGAGCCGGCGCTGGACGACGCTGCGGCTGAGGACGCCGACCAGCCGGCCGTCCTCGGTCACCGGTACGCGCTCCGCGTCGCGCTCCTCGAGAAACCGAACGGCCTCGTCGAGCGGAAGCGACGAATCGAGGGTGTACCTCGGCGCCTCGGCGATCTCGCCGACCGGCGTCGTCGCCGGATCGCGCCCGCTCGCGACGACGTCACGTACGAGCGTCCCGCGCGTCACGACCCCGACCAGCTGCTCGTCGGAGCAAACGAAGACCGCGCGAACCTCCGGACGAACGAGGAGCTTCCCCGCTTCCTGCGCGCTCTCTCCGGCAGCGAGCGTACGCGGCTCTGGAACCATCGCGTCGCGGACGAGGTCGTCTGTCATTACGGAAAGATGCCGCGCGCCTCGAGCGCATGTGCGACCTCGCGAATCCCGGCGACGAGCGCCGCGACGCGGAGACTCTGGTCGAGCTCCTCGGAAAGCTGCCAGACGCGGTCGAAAGCGTCGTTCAGCTTCTCAGCGAGGCGCGCGCGGATCTCGTTGCGGTCCCAGAACAGCCGCCCGAGGTCCTGCACCCATTCGAAGTACGAGACCGTGACTCCACCCGCGTTCGTGAGGACGTCCGGTAGGACGAGGATCCCCCGCTCGGCGAGGATCGCGTCGGCCTCGACCGTGGTCGGGCCGTTCGCCGCCTCGACGACCAGCTTCGTCTGGAGCCGGCCGGCGTTGTCCTCCGTCACCTGGTCCTCGCGCGCGGCGAGCACGAGGACGTCGCACGGGAGCTCGAGCAGCTCGGCGTTCGTGACGCGGTCCGCGTGCGGAAAGGCGGTCAGCTCGAAGGGATGCGCCTGAACCCAGGCGGCGACGGCGGCGATGTCGAGCCCGGCCGGATCGTAGATCCCACCCGAGACGTCGGAGACGGCGACCACCGTGGCGCCTTTCGCCGCGAGTTCCCGCGCCGCCACTCCGCCGACGTTGCCGAAGCCTTGCACGACGCACCGCTGGGCTGCGAGCGGCATCCCGAGCCGCTGGCAGGCGCGCTCGGCCACCATCACCGTTCCAGCCCCGGTCGCCTCGTGACGAAAGACCGAGCCGCCGACGGAAATCGGCTTGCCGGTCACGATCTCCGGAACGGCGTGCCCGACCTGCATCGAGTACGTGTCCATCATCCACGCCATCGTCTGCTCGTTCGTTGCCATGTCGGGCGCGGGTATATCCGCCTGCGGGCCGATGACCGGGATCAACTCCGCCGTGAAGCGCCGAGTCAGGCGCTGGATCTCCGCCGCTGACAGCTCCTTCGCGTCGCAGCGGACGCCGCCCTTCGCGCCCCCGTACGGGAGCCGCAGGAGCGCGCATTTCCAGGTCATCCACATCGCGAGCGCCGCGCACTCGCCCAGCGTCACGTCCCCGTCGTACCGCACCCCGCCCTTGGTCGGGCCGAGAACCGTCGAATGTTGGACGCGGTACGCGGGAAAGACCCGGAGGCCGCCGTCGTCCATCCGCACGGGCACACTGACCATGAGGGCGCGCTCGGGATAGCGCATGCGAGCGGCGATGTCCTCGTGAATCGCCGCGTGCGGTAGCGCCTGCTCGAACTGGGCGAGCGCTTGCACGAAGAGCGGCGCGTCCCACTCGAGCGGCTGCTGTTCTAGGCGAACCTCTTCCGCTCGGGCCACCGCGATGAGTGTAGTTGGCCAACGAAACGGGCCGGCGCGGCGGGTGACCGCTTGCCTCCACGCCTACCAGGGGCGAGGAGGCGACGCACCGCCGCGCGGCCCTGTCGCGCTTCGCGCACGCGCATGAGCGCCGTCTCGGCGGCGCCGCGGGCTCTGCGGCGAACCTCGACGGTGTCGGCGTTCGTCCGGAACCGACTCGGCGCCGCCTGCGGCCCTCCGGTCCCTGCGGGCTGGAGTTGCCACTCGGCGGCTACGAACCCTGGCTACAACGAAGGGC
>JALZFG010000368.1 GCA_030861645.1 Actinomycetota bacterium | reverse complement strand
ATGGGGCGCGGCCTGCACGAGGCGATGCGGGAGCTGGCCGGGCCGTTCGGCGGCTTCGAGACGCGGACCGAGCTCGGCTGGGCCTACGAGCGCGAGCTCGAGCCCGACTGGGACCACGACCCCGCCCATGTCCGCGCGGCCGCGCTCGCGCTCCCAGGCCGGTGGGAGAAGGAGATCCGGCCGCGCGTCCACGAGCTGACGACGGAGCTCGAACGGATGCGGCCGGAGCCGCTTCGCCCCGCCGAAGCGGTCGCGCTGCTCGACCGGCTTTGGGGCCTCGTCCGCGAGACGTGGTGGCTGCACTTCCTGGCCGTGATCCCCGCTCAGATGGCGGCCGAGATCCTGCACGCGGCTTACGTCGAACGCTACGGCGCGGACGACCCGCTTGCTCCCTACCGCCTGCTCGAGCGCATTCCGAACGAGCCCGAGGAGGAGCTCAAGCGGCTCGCCGCGAGCGCGCGGGAGCACGCCGTCGACGACCTCGTCCGGGAACTCGAGCCCGCCCACGCGCTCGCTCGCCTTCGCGGGCTCGCCGACGGCCGGCGTTGGCTGCTCGAGCTCGACCGTTTCCTGCTTCGCTTCGGCGGACGCTCGCGCTGGCACGAGCTGTCCCTTCCGCGCGAGGTCGACCTGCCGTTGCTGACGCTTGAGAGTGCCCGCCTTGCGCTCGAAGCGGGCGACGAGGCGACGGCCCCCGTGACGCCGCCCGAGCCGCCACCCGAGCTGCGCGAGCTCACCGCCCGTGTACGGGCCGCCTACGCGCTCAAGGAGCTGCACGCGTACGAGATCGACTACCCGAGCCTGCTTGCGACGCGCGAGGCGTTGCTCGGCTTCGGCAGGCGACTCATGGCGGAGGGGTTCTTGGACGAGGTCGATGACGTGTGGATGCTGACGCGGGACGAGCTTCGTCGCGCGGTGACGTCCGACGACGACCTGCGGGCACTGATCTCTGAGCGGCGCGCAGAGCTCGAGCGCGGACGGCGCGAGGGCCCCAAGCCGTTTCTCGGCGATCCGCCGGCGGACGTGGACCGCCATGCAGCGCTCGAGAAGTTCTACGGCTCCCGCGGTGGATCCGGGCTGTCAGGAGCGGCAGCGTCTGGCGGCATCGCCGAGGGGTCGGCGCGAATCGTCGCAGACGCGTCGGACTTCGGCCGCGTGCGGCCCGGCGACGTCCTCGTCGCCACCACCACGACGCCCGCCTGGACGCCGCTCTTCCGGGGGATCGCGGCGCTCGTCACGGAGACGGGTGGCATCCTCTCCCACGCCGCCGTCGTCGCGCGGGAGTACGGGCTGCCTGCCGTGGTCGGCGTTCCGGACGCGACGAGAACGCTCGTCGACGGCCAGCGCATCCGCGTCGACGGCGACCAAGGCTTCGTCACACCCCTCTGACGCCGAGATCCCCGTAGAGTCACGCCGGCGTGGACGCCGAAGCCTTCCTCCGGAGCCTGCCGCGGCTCTTCGATCGCTTTCCCGAGAGCGAGCAGCCGCGCGACCCGCGGTTCCAGCAGATCCTCGACGCCGTCCCCGGCCTCGCCCGCGCGAACAACCTCGCGCTGCTCAACCTCGCCGCGTCCCACCTCCGCGAGGGCGAAAGCTACGTCGAGGTCGGTACGTATCGAGGGACGAGCCTGATCGCCGCGATGTTGGACAACAACGACAAAGATTTCGTCGCGATCGACAACTTCTCGTTCCGGGACGCAAGCCGCGAGCTCCTCGAGCAGAACCTGGCGTCGTTCGGCCTCTCAGGCGTGAGGATCATCGAGGGCGATGTGTTCGAGCTCCTACGCGACGACGCGCTTACCGGCACGGCGGCCGGCGTCTACTACTACGACGCCGCGCACACGTACGAGCAGCAGCTCGACGGACTGCTGCTCGCGGAGCCGTACCTCGCGCCCGAGGCGCTTCTGATCGTGGACGACACCGACTGGGACTACGTCGCGGCCGCGACGCGCGACTACCTCGCGCGCCGGCCGAATGTCTCCCTGCTCCTCGAGATTGCAGGCAAGGATCGCGGCGCACCCGCCTGGTGGGAAGGTGTCCAGGTCCTGGAGTGGCGCGCGCCTCCTGCGTAGGGAGCGGCTAGCGTGCACCGGTGGCCGACGCAGGCCCCTGCGTCGGGAAGGGTGCCGTCCCAGGAGCCGGGGAAAAGTTGAGGGCGTAGCCTCCGCTTGACCTGAGAAGTCGAGCGAATGGAGGTACGCCCGATGACGAGGATAACCC
>JALZFG010000342.1 GCA_030861645.1 Actinomycetota bacterium | reverse complement strand
ACCCCGAACCCGCCGGAAAGGTCCAGGTACTCGCGCCCGTCCGTGTCGACGACGCGGCAGCCCTCGGCGGCTCCCCAGATCACCCGACCGGTCGTGAGGAGGTCTGACCCCAACCCTCGACCTCCCTAAAGGGGGTCTGACCCCGGTCTTGTGCGTCAGAGCACAAGCACGTCGTTAGGCGACGCCGTTGCGGCCGGGTACGAGACGGGTGAGGGTGTCCGCCGCGATGTAGCCCGCGATCTTCGGGTTCTCCTGGAGGCGGCGCAGCGAGTACGGGTACCAATGCTCTCCGAAGGGGACGTAGATGCGGAGCCGGCGCCCGGCTCGGACGAGCTCGTCGCCGCGCTCCCCGCGCACGCCGAGGAGCATCTGGAACTCGTACTCGTCGCGCGCGCGCCCGCGGCGACCGGCGAGCCGGAGCGCCTCGTCGATCAGCCACTCGTCGTGCGTCGCGATCCCGACGTACGAGCTGCGCGCGAGCAGCGCGTCGAGGGCGGCGACGAAGTTCGCCCGCACTTCGCCGAACTCCTGGAACGCGACCTGCGGCGGCTCGACGTAGATTCCCTTGCAGAGGCGGACGTTCGGGGTGAGGTCGGCGAGCGCGTCGACGTCCGTGAGCGTCCGCCGGAGGTAGGCCTGGAGCACGATTCCCAAGTTGTCGTAGCCGCGGCCGCGCAGCTCCCGGTAGATGCGGAGGGTTGCCTCGGTGCAGGTCGAGTCCTCCATGTCGATGCGGACGAAGTTCGAGCTCTCCGCGGCGTGGGCGACGACCGTCTGCAGATTCTCGACACAGAGATCCTGATCGAGCTTGAGGCCGAGGGCGGTCAGCTTGACGCTGACGTTCGAGTCGAGCTGTTGTCGCTCGATCGTGTCGAAGACGTGGTCGTACGTCCTCGCAATCGTCCTCGCTTCGTCCGGCTTCGTGATCTCCTCGCCGAGCACGTCGATCGTCGCGCTCTTCCCCTCCTCGTTGACCTGCTTGACGACTCGGCACGCGTCCTCGAGCTCGGTTCCCGCGATGTAGCGGTCGGCGATCCGCTTCACGACCTGCTTCGGGACGGTCGGGAGCAGGCGAACGATCGCGCGGTCGAGCGGATTCGCCACGTGCGGGCGATTCTAGAGGCGGTGCCGCGCCAGCTGCGCTCCCTGCCCGCTCCCATGGCCCCGGCTAGGGACTCGGTGGCGAGCTCAGGCCTCGCGCATGAATCCCTGGCGAGCGGCGCTCACGAGCGCCACCGCCTCGGGGAAGAGGACACGCATCGCGTCGCGGAGCGCGATCGCCTGCTCGTCGGCCGTCCCGGAGACGTCGATCCGGCGCAGCGCCGCGCCTGTCAGCTCGACCGCCGTATTCAGGGTCAGCGTCGCGAACTGCTCGCGCTGGGCCTCGTGAACCGTCTCGGCCTGCTGCGCCGCAAACTCGCGCAGCCCGCGCATCAACTCCTCCGGATCGCCCCCGAACGGAAAGCCGAATCCTCCCTCCACGTCCCGCAGGATACCGCGACGCCGCGAACCGGCTGCGCAGGAACGGGAGGACGAACGACCCGCTACCGGCCCCGCCCCGTCTTCTCCTGGAGCTCCTCGATTCGCTTCGACGCCTCGGCCTTGGTCAGGCCCTCATCGAACTCCTCGCCGGCCTCGCGCGCGAGCGTCTGAAGATAGGAGGCCTGCGCGCCCGTCATCGGCTCGTCGCCGGTCGTCCACTCCTCGGGGTCCTTCTCGGGCGGCCCCTGGACGCCACGCTGCTCACTCATTTCCAAGCGCCCTCATCACGTCGTCAGGCCCCGTGAACTCGTCCTGCCCCAACCCGCGCAGCTGGTCGAGCAGCTCGTCGTCGGCGCCGTTTTGCTCGGCGGTCGCCACGAGCGTCTCCTTGTCGGCCGGGTAGCTCATGCCCTTCAGGTGCTTCTGAACCTCGATTGGATTGAACGTCATCGCTCCTCCTCGGTCGCTCGATACTCCATTCCCCGTGGCGGCCGCAGTGGAAACGACGAGAGCGGGCGTCGTGACGCGGACGATGTCATCCCGTCGGCCGACCCCGTTGTCGCGACCCCGTACGCAGAAGGGGGTTTACTTCTCAGGCGTCCGCGATCACACGAGCCCGATCTTGTAGTTCCGCTCGACGTCGGCCCCCAGCGCCTCCACTGACGCCGCCGCCGCCTTCATCGCCTCGGCAAAGGGCGAGGCGCCGGTACCGAGCGCAAGCTCGAGGCGACGGCTCGCCTGCCCGAGCTCGTCGAGGCGTCCGGGCGTCGCGACGTGCGACCCGTCCCCGATCGTCCGCTGAAGCGCGCGCACCGCCTCTTCGGCTTCCTCGATACCCGCTGGCGCTTCCGTCAGGCGCAGGGCGACGAGCTGTGAGCTGAGCTCGTCCAGGTCGCCGCCCGCCGCGGCCTCCTCCGCGAGCTCGCAGAGCGCGCTGATCGTGACCGCGTCTCGAACCAGGCTCCGGCTCGCGACGGGCCGCCCCCCGTCGTCCAGCACGAGCCACGTGCGCTCGTCGTCGAGCGAGAAGGCGCAGACGTAGAGACGAACGCCGGGCGCCGGCTCGGCAGGGATGATGCCGGACAGCTCCTCGCCCTCGTCGGCGTAGCGCACGGCGGCATCCGCGGCGCGCCTCAGGTCGTTGCTGAGCGCCACCGCGGCAAGCATAGACTCGCGCGTCGTGAACGATCTCTCGCCGAGGACTGCCCTTGCGCGGCGGCTCTTCGCGCCACTCGGCCCGACGTATGACCGCTCAGCACGGCTGCTCTCGTTCGGCCAGGATCCCCGCTGGCGGCGCTTTCTGGTCTCCCGCGTCCGCGCCGCCGCGGACGACGTCGTCCTCGACGTCGCGACGGGAACGGCGGCGGTCGCGATCGAGCTCGTCCGCGCGTACGGGTGTCGCGTGGTCGGGCTCGATCAGAGCCCGGAGATGCTGGCGGCGGCGCGCTTCCGGCTTCAACAGGCCGCGCTCGCCGGTCGCGTCGAGCTCGTCGAAGGGCGCGCCGAGGAGCTTCCCTTCGACGACCGGTCCTTCGACGCGCTCACCTTCACCTACCTGCTCCGGTACGTCGACGACCCTGCCGCGACGCTTCGCGAGCTCGCACGCGTCGTCCGACCCGGCGCGACGATTGCGTCACTCGAGTTCGCCGTGCCGCCGGCTCCGCTCCCGCAGGCGCTCTGGGAGCTCTACGTCGGCGTCGGCCTGCCGGCGCTTGGGAGCCTCCTCGGCCGCGAGTGGGGCGAGGTGGGCGCCTTCCTCCGGGCGAGCATCCGCGACTTCTATCGCCGCTACGCGCCGCCGTCGTTGCTCGAGCTGTGGCGCGAGGCGGGGATCGAGGACGTGCATGCGCGCGTCCTCAGCTTCGGCGGCGGTCTCGTCGTTTGGGGAGCCCGGAGCCGGTGACGTGAGAGGTCTCGTATTCGTGCGCGACCGGTCCCGACGAGCGCCGTCTCGCGGTACCGGCGATGGCGGAAGGCAGGTCGAGGAGGCCGCCTCTCCCGCCGGCAAGCCGCCCGCCACAGGAGCGAGGCCCGCGTTCTACGCACTCGCGCCGGGCGCGTGGCGCGACTACGGCACGCTCCTGCACGCGCCGTACACCGTCTGGCATCTGAGCTACGTGGCAGTCGGCGCCGCCCTCGTCCCGGCGATCGACTTCGCCCGGCTCGCTGCGACGCTCGCGGCCTTCTTCCTCGCGCTCGGGATCGGGGCGCACGCGCTCGACGAGCTCCAGGGACGACCGCTCCAGACGCGGATCTCGCCGCGCCTGCTCGTCGCGCTCGCGGCCTCCTCGATCGTGGGTGCGCTAGCAATCGGCGTGGTTTCGTGCTTCTGGATCAGTCCCTGGCTCGGCCCGTTCGTCGCGTTCGGAGGTTTCATCGTCGTCGCGTACAACCTCGAGCTCTTCGGCGGAGCGCTCCACACGACGTTCTGGTTCGCTATCGCTTGGGGTGGCTTCCCGCTGCTGACCGGCTACTTCGCCCAGGCCGAGACTGTGCGGCCCGAGGCGGTGGTCGCGGCCGCGTTTGCCACGCTCCTCAGCGTTGTTCAGCGCCGGCTCTCGACGCGCGTCCGCTTCGTCCGGCGGACGGTGGCGTCGGTGTCCGGCACGATCGAGCTTGCCGACGGAAGCCGCGAGCCCGTCACGGCCGCGAGCTTGATGCGCGAGCCGGAGACGGCGCTACGGACGCTCAGCATCGCGATCGCGCTCCTCGCGGCGGCTCTCGTCCTTTCCCGCGTGTAGCTTTGGCGCTTCGTGAGCGTCGCGACGATCTTCGAGCTCCTGTTCGCCGCGGGAGTCGCGGCCACAGTCGCCGCCCTGGCCGTCGCGCTCTCCCCGCGGGCGCCGAGAGACCTGTTTCTCGTCCTCGGGGCGTTCCTCGCTGCGGCGGCCACCTCCGCCTGGGTCGCCTTCGCCCTCGAGCTCGACCGCGCGCTCGCCGTCGCTGCAGCCGGCCTCTCCCTCTGCGCCGTCGTGCAGCTCGCCGGGCTCCGGCTCCGCGAGCTGATCGCGCGCCAGCGCCAGCTCGCGCAGGAGCTCGACCAGGTCGAGG
>JALZFG010000312.1 GCA_030861645.1 Actinomycetota bacterium | reverse complement strand
CACGCCCACGACCACCGGTGGGAAGGAGCGATGAGTCGGAGCGACGCGATCAGCCTCGCGTATCTCGTCACGATCGTGACGTTTATCCTCGCGCTGCGCTTCCTCTCGTCGCCGAAGCGGGCGCGGCTCGGCAACTGGCTCGGAGCGGCGGGGATGACGATCGCGATCGCGGCGACGTTCGCGCGCGAGGGCGTCGAGAACGACCTTTCCATCGTCGTCGTGATGGCCGCCTCTGCTCCAGCCGGCGTCTACGCGGCCCGCGCCGTGAAGATGACGGCGATGCCGCAGATGGTGGCGCTGTTCAACGGCGTCGGCGGCGGGGCGGCGGCGCTGATCGCGCTCGCCGAGTTCCACGATCACGCGCCGGAGCCCGGCCGGCTGTCGGCGAACGCGGCGCTCTCGATCATCCTCTCGGCGCTCATCGGCAGCGTCTCGTTCGCGGGCTCGATGGTCGCGTTCGGCAAGCTCCAGGAGCTCGTCGGCGGGCGGCCGATCGTGTATCCGGGGCAGAAGGTCGGAAACGCGGCGCTGCTCGCGACTCTCGTTGCGGTCGCGGTCGCGATCCTCGCCGGGCCGCAATCGACCGCCCTCCTCATCGCGCTCATCGCGGGCGCGCTGCTGTTCGGCGTCCTCTTCGTCTTGCCGATCGGCGGCGCGGACATGCCCGTCGTGATCGCGCTCCTGAACGCGTTCACCGGGCTCGCGGCGTCCGCGACGGGCTTCGTCCTCCACGAGAACGTCCTCATCGTCAGCGGGATGCTCGTCGGGGCATCGGGAACTCTCCTGACGCTCCTCATGGCACGCGCGATGGGCCGGTCGATCGGAAACGTCCTCTTCGGCGCCTTCGGTCAGCTGCAGGTGACCGCCGAGGCACTCGCGGCGGGCGACGGCCACGTGCGCTCGGCGAGCGCCGAGGACGTCGCGGTGATGCTCGCGTACGCGCAGCGCGTGATCATTGTCCCCGGCTACGGGATGGCCGTCGCGCAGGCGCAGCACGACGTGCGCAAGCTCGCGGACGAGCTCGCGCGGCGCGGCGTCGAGGTCCGCTACGCGATCCATCCGGTGGCGGGCAGGATGCCGGGGCACATGAACGTCCTCCTGGCCGAGGCGAACGTCCCCTACGACCAGCTGTTCGAGATGGATCAGATCAACGCCGACTTCCCGGAGACGGACGTCGCCCTCGTGATTGGCGCCAACGACGTCACGAACCCCGCCGCCCGGAACCAGCCCGGCAGCCCGATCTACGGAATGCCGATCCTCGACGTCGACCGGGCGAAGAACGTCGTCGTGATCAAGCGCAGCATGAATCCGGGCTTCGCCGGCATCGACAATCCCCTCTACCGCGACCCGAGGACGGTGATGCTGTTCGCGGACGCCAAAGCCGGGGTGTCGGAGCTCGTGGAGGACGTCAAGGCGCTGTAGGCGTCCAGCGAGTCCTCGCTGGCACCGGCGTTCACACAGTCCGGCGGCGCAGTGTGAGCGCACCCAGGGGGAGGCGAGCCGCGTCGCGGCGATCACGACGACGACGTCGAGCCAGAAGCGCGGACGTGCCCCGCCGTCTGCCGTGATGCTCTCGAGCGTGTCGTAGGCGAACGTCAGAGACAGCGCGTACGAGACGACGCCAGCGCCCGCGCCATGTCCTTCCGCCTGAAGAAGCCGCAGAGGAGCAGCTGCGGGAACACGAACGCGGGCATGAACTGCACGGCCTGGAATTCCGTACGCGCGAACGCGCTCACGAGAAGGCCGAGCGCCATCCCGGAGGACGGCGTTGCTGATCGCGAGCGCGATTACGACGAGGATCGAGCCCGCGACGTCGAGATTCAGCGCGCCGAAGGCGGCCGCCGACACGAGGGACGCCTGGAGCACGGCCACGGCCGCGAAGGCGATCCCGTACAGCCCTCCAGCGACGACGCGGAGAGCATCGACGACGACGGCCGCGTTGCCGGCGCGTTCGCCTGAGTCGCGCACGGCGCCGCCTACGCTACAGCCGCATGCGCGTCCCGCTCTTTCGCGCCGCTCACGTCGAGGCGGCGGTGCCGCCGGCTCGCGCCGTCGAGGTCGTCCGCGAGGCGTTCATCGCGTACGCGCGCGGCGAGTGGTTGATGCCGCCGAAGGTGTACGTCCCCGCGTACCCGGCAGGCGACTTCCGCGCGATGCCGGCCGTCGGGGCGAGCCACGCGCTGCTCAAGTGGGTGACCTCGTTCCCGGGGAACCCGACGCGGGGCCTCCCGACCGTCATGGGGCTCGTCCTCCTCTCCGACGCGTCGACCGGCGTCCTGCGGGCCATCCTCGACGCCGCGTCCGTGACGGCGATCAGGACGGGTGCAGCGGCCGTGCTCGCCGCCGAGACGCTCGGGCGTTCCGACGCGCGGACGGCGTCCGTCATCGGCGCGGGCGTCAACGGCCGTGCCGTCGCCCGAACGTTCCTCGCCCGCGGCTGGGACGTCGCGGTCTGGGACGTGAACGCCGCGCGCGCACGCCAGGCGGCGGAAGCGCTCGGGGCGCCTGTCGCCGCGGGTCGCGAGGAAGCCACCGCGGCCGATCTCGTCGCAACCGTGACACCGGCCCGTGAGCTCGTCTTCGAGGAGGGGTCGCTCGCGCCCGGCCAGCACGCGAGCCTGATGGGAGCCGACGGGCCCGGAAAGGCGGAGATCGCCGTCGAGGAGCTCGCCCGCGTGCGCGTCTTCTGCGACGACTGGGAGC
>JALZFG010000309.1 GCA_030861645.1 Actinomycetota bacterium | reverse complement strand
ACGTACAGCCGCTCGAGCCGCAGTGGAACCCGGGCGGTTACGCGAATAACGCTGTGCAGCGGGTCCGCGTGACGGTCACCGGCGCGTAGGACGCGGTGACGAGCCCGAGGGCGGAGGGCCGCGCTCCGGGGTGCTATCGTCGCCCACGACGGGAAGGGCGACGTGAGCGACGACCTCAATTACGTCGCGCTCGCCGAGTCCGGTGAGCTCGGCCGACGCGCGGCGGCGGCGCACGACCTCCTCGGGGAGCGTTGCGTTGTCTGTCCGCGCCACTGCAAGGTCGATCGGCGCCTGGGCCTCGCAGGGCTCTGCGCGATCGGGCGCGAGGCCGTCGTCGCCTCGTACTTCCCGCACTTCGGTGAGGAGGACTGCGTCAGGGGTTGGCGGGGCTCGGGAACGATCTTCTTCTCCGGCTGCAACCTCCGCTGCGTCTTTTGCCAGAACCACGACATCTCCTGGGAGGTGCGCGGGGAGAGGGTCACACCGGAGCGGCTCGCGCAGATGATGCTCGAGCTCCAGACGATCGGTTGCCACAACATCAACTTCGTCACGCCGGAGCACGTCGTGCCGCAGATGCTGGAGGCGCTCCCGCTCGCGATCGAGAGCGGGCTGCGGCTGCCGATCGTCTACAACACGAGCGCCTACGACTCGCTCGACAGCCTCGAGCTGATGGAGGGAATCGTCGATGTCTACATGCCCGACTTCAAGCTCTGGACGGGCGAGCGGGCGCGTCGCTACCTCAAGCGCGCCGATTACCCCGACGTCGCGCGCGAGACGATTCGCGAGATGCATCGGCAGGTCGGCGACCTGGTGCTCGACGAGGACGGGCTCGCCCGCCGCGGGCTCATCCTTCGGCACCTCGTGATGCCGGGCCTCGTCGACGAGACCGAGGCGATCCTCCGCTTCGTCGCCGAGGAGCTCGGGACGGGCTGCTACGTGAACTTGATGGCGCAGTACTACGTCTCGGGCAAGGTCGGCAGGAACGGCGAGTACGCGGAGATCGCGCGGGGCATCCACCGTGAGGAGTACGAGCGGGCGCTCGCGCTCGCGCACGAGCTCGATCTCCGGCTCGATGCGCGGAGCGTCGGCGAGCGGCACCGGCTCGTCGGCGTCGGCTGAGCCGCGCAGCCGGACCGCTCCTGCTACTCGCCCAGGAGCTCGCCCAGCGCGCGCTCGGCGGGAGCGAGCGGACGCGGCGCGTTGAGCACCGGAGCGAACAGATCGCCGTCGCGCTTCACGCGCGCGAGCGCCTCCTCCATGCCGAGGTCGCGCGGGTCGAGGTCCTCGCGTAGCTCGTTCCACGGCAGCGGGGTCGAGACGGGTGCGCGTGGGCGCGGGCGCACCGAGAGTAGACCGACGCGATCGTCTTCCCGGACCGTTCTGCCGTGCATCGAGGAAGACACCGCGCCGCTTCTCCTTCCGCCAGGCTTTCGTGACAAGGGTCGGGTGGCGCCGCTCGAGAACGCTCGAGAAGCGCCGCGACGCGCTCCGCGACGGCCCGCGTCGCGTCGTACGACGAGCGCCGCATGATCGGCGCGAGCACGTGCATGCCGTCCGCTCCGCTCGTCTTCGCGTAGCCGGCGAGCCCGATCTGCTCGAGGAGCTCACGGATCAGGTGGGCGACGCGGACGGCGAGCGCGAAGGAGCCTTCGGGCGGGTCGAGGTCGAAGAGCACGAAATCGGCCCGCTGCGGCCGGTCGACGCGCGAGTACCAGGCGTTCATGTCGATGCAGTGCATCTGCACCATCCAGAGCAGCGCGAGTGAACGGCCGGTTCCGAAGGTGGGGGACGAGCACGGGCGCAATCGGTTGGTAGTAGTCGAACAGGTCGCCCTTCGTCGTTCCGCCCGGGAAGAGGACGCGCCCCGCGCGCGTGAGGCGGACGACGCGTCGGCCCCGCCGGATCTCACGGGTCTCCACGCGTCACCTTCCTTCGCCGCGTGTAGCCATTCCTTCGCCACGTGTCCGGCTCTCGAGCGGCTGCTCGCCGCGGGCTCGCCTCGGTCGCTACGACCCCTCGTCGGGGGAGGGGCGGGTTTGAAGAGCATCGCGACAGCCCGCTTCCCCCGCGCGCACGGCGTCGGCGCCGCCGCCGACCTGCTTGGCCCACGCCTCCCCGACAGCGCGCACGAGGGGATCCCTCGCGTGAACGTGGTACTTCCCGGCGAGGCGGTCGAGCGTCGTGCTCGCACACTCCGAGTAGGCGCGCTCGTAGGCCTCGCCGGCGGCCGCGGACAAGGGAACTGAGGCGGTTGTCTCACTGGACGCCTGCTCGCCGGAGTCGTCACCGCATGCGGGGAGGAGCAGGACGACGGCGACGACGAACAGCGCAAGACGCTGCACCGACGGAAGGCTAGCCGCGCGCCCCGCGGGGGCGTTAGGTGCCGACGACCTGCACGAGCCAGCGCCGGTCGCGCTGACGGTCGAGCTCGAGGAAGAGGACGCGCTGCCAGGTGCCGAGCGACAGCTCGCCGTCGCAGACGGGAATCGCCTCGCCCGCGGTCCCGAGCAGCATTGCCATGCAGTGCGCATGGCCGTTGCCGGTCTCCATGTCCTCGGGGCAGATGTTCTCGGTGCGGCGGTCCCAGTCGTCGTGCGCGTAGTAGCGATCACTCGGAACGAGTCGGCGGAGCATCGTCGCGAAGTCCTCGAGGAACCCCTGCTCGAACTCGTTCACGCGGACGCAGCAGGTCGTGTGCGGCGAGTAGACACACGCGATGCCGTCTCGGATCCCGCTCTCGCGCACAACGCCCTTGACGTCCTCGGTGATGTCTCTGACGGAGAGCCCGCCGGCCGTTCGGAACTCGCGCTCGTGCTTGTAGACCTTGACGCGCAGGCCCGTCCTCTTTGGGCGGCGCGCTCGCTTTCGCTCTTCGGTCAGGCTGCGCTCGCGTTGGAACACGTCCTTACCTCGTCCTCCTCGATCGTGCAATCGGGGACTGGGCGGAGACCATTCTGACGACTCGGGGACCGGGGCGGGAGGGTACCGCAGACGAACGACGGGCGACGGTAGCGCGCCCGAGCGGCAAGGCTCCCGCGCGCTCCCCTCCTCGAAGACTCAGCTACCGTCCGCCGTGTTCGGCCCTGTAGCTCCGCGCTCAGAGCAGCGAACCGGCGCGGGTGAACCATCGTTCCCCCGCGCGCCCCCTCCTTCAAGACTCCGATACCCTCGGCTCTGCTGGGCCCGTAGCTCAGCGGTCAGAGCAGCGGACTCATAATCCGTTGGTCCCAGGTTCGAATCCTGGCGGGCCCAAGTACAAGGCGCCTTCCGGACGACCAGCAGCATGGCATCGCGCGGGCGCGGCGCCTATGGGAGAATCGCGGCGGGCCCCCGCCCAGATAACGACGCCGTCCGCGACCGAAGCGAGGAGCTATGACCCAGACGACCGCCGAGGTCCTGGTCGACCGCCTCCGCCAGTGGGGCGTCGACACGATCTTCGGGTTCGCCGGGGACGGCGTCGGCGAGATCCTCGAGGTGCTGCGGCGCGACGGGGACATCCGTTTCATCACCGTGCGTCACGAGGAGGCTGCCGCCTTTGCCGCATGCGCCTACGCCAAGCTCACGGGCCGGCTGGGCCTGTGTATGGCGACGTCCGGCCCGGGCGGCGTCCACTTGGCGAACGGGCTCTACGACGCGAAGGGGGACGACGCCCCCGTCCTCGCCATCACGGGTCACACCTGGACGGGCTTGATCGGCACCCACTACCAGCAGGACGTTCCGCTCGAGCGTCTCTTCATGGACGTCGCGGCCTACTCGGAGCGCCTGGCGAGCCCGGATCACCTCGCCCGCGCGCTCGACGAGGCGATCAAGACCGCCCTGACCGGACGCACGGTTGCGCACCTCTGCATCCCGCGGGACATCGCGAAGCAGCCGGTCACGGAACCCGGCCCGCCCGTCTCGCCCCTCGTACGGGAGCTGTTCGCGACTGCGCGGCCGCCGCTGCCCGCCGAAGCCGCGCTTCAGGCGGCGGCCGACGTCATCAACGCCGGCCGGCGTGTGGCGATCCTGTCGGGGCGCGGCGCGATAGCGGCTCGCGCCGAGGTCATCCAGCTCGCCGAGCTGGTCGCCGGGCCGATCATCAAGCCGCTGCTCGGCAAGCCGTCCGTGCCGGACGACAGCCCCTACACGACCGGTGGCATCGGCCTGCTTGGCACCGCGCCGTCGGTCGACGCGATGCGGGAGTGCGACACGCTCGTGATCATCGGGAGCAGCTTCCCCTACCTCGACTTCTACCCCAAGCCGGACCGCGCGAAGACCGTCCAGATCGACCTCGATCCGACCCGCATCGGCTTGCGCCACCCGGCCGATGTCGGGCTCGCGGGCGACAGCAGGGACGTGCT
>JALZFG010000288.1 GCA_030861645.1 Actinomycetota bacterium | reverse complement strand
GTCGTGCGCTTGCGGCGCGCTCGCCGCCGCGAGCCCGACCGGCACCAGCGCCGCGAGGACGAGGAGCACCGCTCTCGGCACGCCGCGGCCGCGCTCCGTCGCGAGCACGAAGAGGACCGCGGCGAGCCCCGCGTCGAACGCCGACTGCTTGATCATGATCGCGCATCCCGTGAGCAGCCCGGCGAGGACGAGCCAGAGACGGCGCGGGGCGCGGAGGTAGCTCGTGAAAGCGAGCAACGAGAGCACCGCCGGGAGGGCCGCGAGGAGCTCGCCCGAGAGCGTGAAGGACTCGATGAAGGGAGACGCGGCGAACGTCGCCAGCAGCAGCCCAGCCGCAATCGACTCTATGCTCCCGCAGATCCGAAGGGCCACGACTATCGTGGCGACGACGACGACGATGGCAACGACCGCCGCCAGGATCCGCAGCGACTCCGTCGAGCCGCCTCCGACGTCGAGGAGGCCGCGGAAGACGAGCAGCAGGCCCTGCGGGCGATCGACCCAGGCACCGTCATAGAGCCGGACACCGCTCTTCCACAGTCGAGCGACCTCGGCGTAGCCCCCCTCGTCCGCGGTGAGCGGCGCGCCCCAGAACGCAGCGCGCGCGCCGAGGGCGAGCGGCGCGGCGACGAGAGCCGCGAGCGCTGGGGCCCACCACGAGCGGATTTGGATGCGAGGACGATCGCGCTGGCGGGCGCCGTCCTCGGGCTGGTCCTCGCGGCGGCGATCGGGCTCTTCGGCCTCACCCTCTCGCCCGATCGCTACGCGCTCTTGCTGCTCGGCCCGGCGCTCGTGCTCCGCCGCGGACGGCGGTACCTGCTCGACTTCGCCCCCTTCGTCGCCCTGATCGTGGTCTACGCCGAGTGCCGCGGCCTCGCGCACGTGCTGCGCCCGGACCCCTACTTCCTGCCCCACCTCGAGCTCGAGCGCGCGCTGTTCGCCGGTCGCGTCCCGGCGAGTGTCCTGCAGCAGTGGCTCTGGTCGGGACACGAGCGCTGGTACGACACGCTGGTGCTCGCCGTGACGCGCATTCACCAATTCGTTCCCCTGACCCTAGCGTTCGTTCTCTGGGTTCGTCGCCGTGCACTCTTCTATCGCTTCGCGGCGACGATGCTCCTGCTCTCGTTCGCGGCCGCGCTCACGTTCCTCGTCTACCCCGCCGCCCCCCCGTGGCACGCCGCGGAGCACGAGCTCCTCACCGTCGAGAAGATCGGCGGACACGCAAGCTCGCGCGTCTCGGCCCTCTGGGCTCCGTACGACCTCGCGCAGGGGAACCCGGATGCCGCCATCCCGTCGCTTCACGCCGGCTACGCCTTTCTCGTCTTCCTCTTCGTCGCCATGCTCGCCTGGCGAACCCGCTGGCGATGGCCGCTCGTCTTCGCGGCCGCGCTCTATCCGGCGGCGCAGTCGTACGCCGCGGTCTATACCGGCAACCACTACGTGGTCGATCTCCTCATCGGGTTCGTCTACGCCGTCGCTGCGTTCGTCGCGGTCGGCGGGCTCTGGCGATCGCTTCGGCTGCCTGCCGCCGACGGATGGGCGAGCAGCGGCTCGCGCTCGTCGCGTCGCCAACCGCTCGATCTCGCCGGTCGCTCTCTCGACACCCGGCGGGGTCGAGATCGCCGCGAAGCGATGCATTCAGGCGACGACCGCGTCGGCGCCCGGGGCGAGAGCGGCGGCGCCTAACGGTCGCTCGCGCGCTGCAGCCGGGGACGAGCGCCTCCCGTCGTCCCCTGATTGCCGGCAGACGGCGGATCGATCACGTGCGGTCGCGGTACGCCTCGTGGCCGAGGTCGGCGAGCCAGCGCCGGAGCACGCGATGGACGGCGGCGGCTCCGAGAAGAGGCTCGTCTGGAAGCTCCCACTCCGCGGGAACGAGCAGAAACGGGAACGACTGCTCGCCGCCCATGCCGCCGTGCGAGCCCACGAGCTCCTCGAACGCGGCCACCTCGTTCGTTTCCGCCCAGTAGGTCGAGTTGACCACGATGTCGGCGCAGTTCGCAAAGCCGTCCGTCCGCCGAACCTTCTCCGCCGCGTTCGGGCCGTATGGCGCGAGCGGATCCTCGCCCTCGACGCGGCCGTCGCCCAGGCAGCGGACGCCGCGCTTTCCCAAGACGACGGGCCCGTGCTCGGCCGACCGCACGAGCAGGAAGCCGATCCCGTCGTGATCGCGCAGCGTCGGGAGAAGGCGCGGGTAGAGCTCCTCGAGCCGCTCCCGATCGAGGCGGCCGGGCTCGCGCGGGAAGAAGATCAGCCCGAGGCAGCCGGATGCCATGACGACGACCTCGGGGACGCCGTTCGAACGATGCCTCCGCGTCTCGTGCGCGGGGTCGAGCACGACGGCGTCGTGGACCCGCTTCCCGCGCGTCACGGCGCGCACGGCCTTCGCGGCCAGCCCGGTGGCGTGCGATGCCTCGGTCGCCGACGCGCCGAGGTACATGAGCCCTTCGTCTCCCATCTTGTGGGCCTCCGCGTCGCCTGTCTCGCACGCCTCCATGACGAGGCTCTCGAGCGTTCGGCCGTAGCGCTGGAGAAACGTCGCGCCCTGGCTCTGCCCATGATCCGAGAGGACGACGAAGCGGACGGGCCGGGGCGCCTCGGCGGCCGCGCGCTCGAGGCGGCCGAACTGCCGGTCGAGCTTGCGCAGGATCCTCAGCGTCTCGGCGCGCTCGATCCCCGAGTGGTGGGCCACTTCGTCGTAGCCGGAGAACGTGGTGTAGACGACGGGCCGCCCCTGGTAGAGGTCGCCGATCACGGCCGGAATCTGCAGGTCGCGTTGGACGACCGTCATCCAGGCACGCACCAGGGCATAGACGCGTCCGCGGTGGATGCGCGGACGGATGTCGAGACGCTTCTGCTGCGCGGCTTCCCAGAGCTCGCTCGCGATGTCGGCGACGACCAGAGCGATCGTCCGCGTGAAGTTGTAGGGATTGGAGAAGTACGCGAAGTAGTCCTGCCCGATCCTTCCGGGCCGGTCGCGCCGCAGCACGGTCGAGATCGTCAGCAGCGAGTGCGGCGCGTCGCCCGAGTACATATTCGCCCGACTCGCGCCGTCCGCGTGCAGCAGTCCCTTGCCGTCGGAGACGCGGCGCTCGATCTCCATCACGTCCCTCGGCGCCGAGGAGGCAACCGAGCACGCGCGGTCCTTGTCCCACCAGCGGAAGGCCGGAATGCCGTCGTTCGAGCCGTGGAGAAGGCCGGTCTGCGAGGCGCCCGTCTGCGACGACCAGTCCGTCTCCCACCCGAGCAGGCGGTGCGTCCCTTCGCGGAGCCAGCGCGAAAGCGTCGGCACGTTGCCGTCGCGAACGGCACGCGCCAGGACGTCGCGCGCGAGCCCGTCGATCTCGAGGAAGACGACGGCGGGGACGTCGGACGCGGTCTGCCGGCGCCGAGCCTGCCGCCGGACGACGTAGCGGTAGTAGAAGTCGTCGTCGTCGATCGCGAGGAGCGAGGAGAGCGTGGTCGAGAACGCCGTCACGACGACCGCTGCGACGACGGCCTGCGGGAGCGAGTGCACGCTGAACCCGGGCGCGATGTCCGCGACGAAGACGAAGACGAGACCGTTCAGGATCAGCACGCCGAGGCCGAGCGTCAGAACCGTGATCGGCAGGGCAAGGCGGATCATGAGCGGCCAGACGAGGCTGTTCAGGACACCGAGGACGGCCGCCACCAGGAGCGCGGCTCCACGCTCCTCGATCGTGATGCCGGGAAGGATCGCGGCCGCGAGTGCGATCGAGGCGGCCGAGACGAGCCAGACGACGAGGACGCGCAGAACGATCCAGCGGCGGCCGGTGCGTCGAGTCTCGCTCACGCGATGGTCACCGACTCACCCGGCCCGAGCACGGCCACCTCGACATCGGGTGCGAGGCGCCGGGCGTGCTCGACGAATTGGACGGGAGGATCGCGCAGGTACGCGGGTCTCAGCCAGCCGAGCCCGAGCGGGTGGAACGTGCCCCAGTGGATCGGGACCGCGAGCCGGGGGCGAAGCAGGGTCAGCGCCTCGGCGGCGCGGAGCGGATCGAGGTGACCGGCCCCGAGTGTCGGCCCCCAACCCCAGATCGGGAGGAGCGCAGCGTCGAGCGGTGCGCGGATGTCGGCCATCTCCGGGAAGAGGTCCGTGTCGCCGGCAAAGTAGATCGACGAGGTCGCCCGCATCACGAAGCCGACGCACCCCGAGGCACGAAAACGCTTCGGGTGGTACCGGCCGTGCAGGGCCGGCGTCGCCTCGACCGTCACGGCCCCGACGCGAACGGCGTCGCCCGGGGCAACCTCGGTCACCCTTGGGAAGCCTCGCCGGCGGAGCCGCGCGCCCGCGCGCTCGGGAACGATCAGCAGCGGGTCTCCGAGCCCGCGAAGCGTTCGCGGGTCGAAGTGGTCGCGGTGCAGGTGCGAGAGCAGGACCGCATCGATCGATCGTCCCCAGCCAGGCTCGTGCGCGCGCGGAACGGCCCTCAGGGCTCCGGCGCGCCCGCCGAAAACCGGGTCCGTGAGCAGCCGCGCGCCGTCCAGCTGGACGAGCACCGTCGCGTGGCCGACGTACGTGATCGCTGCCGACATCGCGCCGCTCCCGGTCAGGATCCGGAACGACCTCGCCGTCGTCGATCGTCGAGCGTCTCGGTCACGATCAGCGACGCCACGAGGAGGCGGGCGACGAGGTACAACCACAGCAGCAGGACGGACGCCAGCCCGAGTGCCCCGTACAGGGCGGAGGCATTCGAGAGCTTGTCCGCGAGGTAGAACACCGTGACGAGGTGGAGGGCGAGCACTCCCGCGGTACCCACCGCCGCGCCGGGCACGAGATCTCTCCACGAAACGTCCCGTCGCGGCAGCAGCCAAAGGACGCCCATCCAGGCGGCGAAGACGGCCGGGAGCGGCGTCAAGGCGACGAGGACGCCCGCAGCCCCGAGAATCTGACCGGCGCGTCCTGCGAC
>JALZFG010000281.1 GCA_030861645.1 Actinomycetota bacterium | reverse complement strand
GTGAGGGAGTCGACGACCTCGTCCGCGCCGGGCTCGTGCTCGAGGAACGCGAGGGCCTTGTTCTTCGCCACGCGCTCCTCGGGGAGGCAGCGCTCGCGGAGCTCGCGCCTCGGCGAACTCGGAGGCTCCATTCGGCCCTGGCCGCGCGGCTCGAAAGCCCGGGCGAGGCGGCGCGGCACCACCTCGTCGCCGGCGAGCTCGGCGCCGGGTACGCGAAGGCGCGGGTCGCGGCGGAGGCAGCCAAGACGCCTGGCGAGCGGGCACGCCATCTCGCCGTCGCTGCGAGGTGCGCCCGTGGTGCTGATGCGGCCGCGGTGCGCCTCGAGGCGGCTGAGGCGCTCGTCGCGTCGGGCGCGTTCGCGGAAGCGGAGGCGATTCTCGACACGTTCGAGAGCGACGACCGCGAGGCCCTCGCGGAGGCCCACCTGCACCGCGCGGGCGCGCGACTTGGTCTCTCCGACAGCGAGGGCTTCGAGCGGGAACTCGACCGTGGACTCGCCCTCGTGCGCGGAACGAGTACGCCAGTGGAAGCACGACTCGCCCTCGCGCGCGTCGAGGTCGCGATCTGGAGCTGGGATGTCGAGAACGCGGATCGATTCGCGCGGGAGGCGTGGAGGCTGGCGGAAGCGACGGGTACGGACAGGGCGAAGGCACGCCTCCGTTTGGCGCAGGCGCTCTGTCTCGCGCAGCTGCCGGCCGAGGCTGCGGAGCATGCCGCGGAGGCGCGGCTGCTCGCGCAAGAGGCGGAAGACGTCGCGACGGCTCTCGAGGCGGCAACTGCGCTCGGAGCCGCCCTCGAGATGACCGGCGACATCCTGGCAGCGCGCGAGGTCGCTCAGGGAGCGGTGGAGCTCGCGGCATCGCTCGGGCTCCGGGGGGCGGAACTGTTCGCCCGCACGCAGGAGCTGCATCTCCGCTTCGAGGCGGACGGGCCGAGTAGATCGATCGCGGCTGCTCTTGAAGAGCTGCTCACGGAACCGCTCGGAGCGCTGCGGTCGACCGCGATCGCCGACTTAGCGGCCGCTCTCGCCGAGCTCGGAGACCCGGACAAGGCACGCGCTCTCATCCAGGAGAACCTGCCGACGGTGCACGTCTTCGGGCGCGCGACTCTGGAAGGAGTCCTTGCCGACGTCGAGTGGTTGGACGGAAGGCCAGAGGACGCCCTGGCGGCGACAGAGCGAGCGACCTCGCCGGCGATCGACTACTGGATCGCCGTTGTCCGCGCGTGGGCGCTCACCGACCTCGGACGAGCGGACGAAATCGCGGAGCCTCCAGCGTCGAGCTGGCGCTACCCCGGGGCGCCGGAGACGGTTCACGCGCTCAGGGCGCTCACCGCAAACCAGTTCTCACTGGCGGAAGGGCTATTCCTCGAAGCCGCCGGGCGGTGGTTCGAGCGCCGGCATGCGTTGCGCTGCCGCTGGGGTGCGGCCGAGGCAGCACGGCGCGCCAAAGACCTGCGAAGAGCACAGGCGCATCTCCTGCCGCTAGAGGCGGAAGTCGCCGATCTCGAGATGCGGCTGCTCCTCGGTCGCATCCGGAAGTCACTCCGGGCGGCGGGGGTCCGTCGAGCGGGATCGAGAAAGGGCTCGAGCCTTCTGTCCGGACGCGAACGGGAAATACTCGTGCTCGTCGCGGAAGGGCAAAGCAGCCGTGAGATTGCGGCCCGGCTCTCCCTGGCGCAGAGGACTGTCGATTCGCAGATTCGGTCGGCCATGCTCAAGCTCGGCGCGCGTACGCGCTTGGAAGCAGCTGCTCGCGCCGCGCAGGAGACCGCGCGTGCTCGCGGAGATCAAGGCGACTCGAGCGTCCCCGTGGTGCCGGTTGCAATCGTGGAGGACGCTGGTACAGCGGAGCACGTGACATTCAGGCTGCAAGAAGAGGGCTGGAACCGCGTGGCGCAACTCGATCCCGGGAAACGACCATGGGACGTCTCTGCCGAGCGCCTCGTTGTCGTGACGAGCGTGCGAACGCGTGCGGACGCGGGTCGCGTCCTCCTTGCCGCCTCGCGTGGGGTGAGCTTGGTGGTCGTGAACGAGGCGAGGCGGTCGGTCGCGGCGCAACTCGTCGAGGACCTCCAGCGCCTCGGGACGACAGTCACGTTTCCGCATCGTCGCGCAGATCCACTCCGACGGCTCGAGCCGGAGGAACACCGTCTTCTGACTTTGGTTGCCTCCGGGTCGTCGATCGCAGACGCGGCCCACAAGCTTCACATTGCAAGACGTACCGCCGATCGCCGTCTTGCCGCCGCTCGCCGCACACTAGGCGTAAAGACGACAAGCGAAGCCGTCATGGTGGTCGCTGCGGCCGCCTCGAAGAGCCTCTCCCTCTAATATCGATCGTGACGAGTAGGCGCTTGCCAATGGCGCCTCGGACCGCCTGGAAGGCGGCAGTCCAGACGGACGTCTTGTAGACAGACGGGCAGTCGCTAGCGCGACGTTGGACTCGAGCGAGGGAGGGGGACGTGCGGGTTCACATCATCAGCGACATGGAGGGCGTC
>JALZFG010000261.1 GCA_030861645.1 Actinomycetota bacterium | reverse complement strand
GGGTTCGGTTCACGAACGGAACCTTGGGCTCGTCCTCGGCCTCGCGCGCGGTGTCGCCCAGCGCTCGCTCGACCTCCTCGTTGAGGATTACGCGGCCGGGGGTCGTGAGCAGCACCCTGCCGTTTCGGCGGTATTCGATCGGCTGCTGGAGCCCGACCTGGCCGGCTTCGAGCGCGAAGACGACATCGTCCTCCGAAGAGAACCGCGGTGGCCGCGGGTCGAGCTCCTCGGCGGAGATCGAGTCCAGGTCGTGCTCGCAGTACGTCAGGTAGTACTCGCCGAGAACCATGTCCTGCGACGGCGTCGCGAGCGGGCGTCCGTGCGCCGGCGAGAGGATGTTGTTCGAGGACAGCATCAGCACCCGCGCTTCGGCCTGGGCCTCGGCCGACAGCGGCAGGTGGACGGCCATCTGATCGCCGTCGAAGTCCGCGTTGAAGGCGTGGCAGACGAGCGGATGCACCTGGATCGCCTTGCCCTCCACGAGCACCGGCTCGAACGCCTGGATGCCGAGGCGGTGAAGCGTCGGGGCGCGGTTGAGCAGCACCGGGTGCTCGGCGATGACCTCCTCGAGCACGTCCCAGACCTCGGGAACCATCGACTCGACGTGCTTCTTCGCCGCCTTGATGTTCTGAACGGTCTTCCGCTCGACGAGCCGGCTCATGATGAAGGGCTTGAAGAGCTCGAGCGCCATGAGCTTCGGCAGCCCGCACTGGTGGAGCCTGAGGTTCGGGCCGGCGACGATCACCGAGCGTCCCGAGTAGTCGACACGCTTGCCCAGCAGGTTCTGCCTGAAGCGCCCCTGCTTGCCCTTGAGCATGTCCGACAGCGACTTCAGCGGCCGGTTACCGGGCCCGGTGACCGCGCGCCCCCGCCGGCCGTTGTCGAACAGGGCATCGACCGCCTCCTGGAGCATCCGCTTCTCGTTGTTCACGATGATCTCCGGAGCGCCGAGGTCGAGGAGTCGCTTGAGGCGGTTGTTGCGGTTGATGACGCGGCGGTAGAGGTCGTTGAGGTCGCTCGTCGCGAAGCGGCCGCCGTCGAGCTGAACCATCGGACGAAGCTCCGGCGGGATCACGGGGATCGCCTCGAGGATCATCCACTCCGGGCGGTTCTCGGACTTGATGAACGCATTTACGACCTTCAGGCGCTTGATCGCGCGCTGCTGCTTCTGCCCCTTCGAGGTGCGGATCGTCTCGCGCAGGAATTCGGCTTCGCCGTTCAGATCGAGATCACGCAACAGATCACGAATCGACTCGGCTCCCATTCCGCCTCGGAAGTAGACCCCGAATCCGTACGGGGAGCCGAACCGGTCCTTCAGCTCGCGGAAGATCTGCTCGTCCGCGACGATCTGCTTCGGCTCGAGTCCACGAAACGTTTCCCAGGTCTCCTCGAGCCGGCGCCGAGCGTCCTCGGCCGCGTCCCGCGCGTCCTGCCGGCGCGCCTCGATGTCGAGATACATCTCGCGCACCTTGAGCAGCCACTGAACGATCGCATCGAGGTCCTCCTTCTGGATGCGGCCGTCCGTCCGAAGGCAGAGGTCGTTCGCCAGCTCACGCAACGCCCCCTGGTCGGCGTCGCGGTCGGCCTGCTCGAGGACCTCGCGCAGGAGCCCGTTCCCGAGCTCGCGGGCGCGCTCGAGCTGCTTCTGATCGAGGCCGCTCGCCAGCGCCTCGTCGTCGCCCTTGAGCTCCTCACCCGCGAGCAGCGCCTCCAAGACGCGGTTGAGGTGCTTGGTCACCGCGCCCTTCTTCGAGCCCGTCGACTGCTCGAGCTCGGCATAGAGCGGGGCGAGCGCGTCGCGGATCTGCTGGGCCGCCGAGGCGATGATCTCCAGCTCGCGCGGCGTGAGCCGGCGGTCGTCGCGGATCGCGGCGTTTCGGACGAGCTCGCGAATCTTCTTCGAGTCCTCCGTCGTGATCGTCGCCGCGACGTCGACGAAGAGCCCGCCGATGAGCTCACGCACCTGGTCGAGCGAGGGGAGCGCCTGCTCCTCCGCCCAGTTCGAGAGGCCGCGCGCCCAGAAGTCGTCGTCCTCGTCGAAGCTCTGCTGCGTTCCGATCGTGAAGTACTCGCGTCGCCGCGCAAGGCGCTGCTCCGCGCTTGCGAGCATCTCGTCGCGGTCGACGTAGATGCGCTCGGACTCGGCGCGGACCTTGTCCTCGAGCTCCGCCAGGTCCTCGGCGCGTGCTTCCGCGTTCACGTGGGTGACGATCGACGCCGCGAAGTAGAGGACCTTCTCGAGCTCTCGGGGCGCGATGTCGAGCAGATAGCCGATGCGGCTCGGGACGCCCTTGAAGAACCAGATGTGCGAGACCGGCGCCGCCAAGTCGATGTGGCCCATACGCTCGCGGCGCACCTTCTGCCGCGTGACCTCGACGCCGCAGCGCTCGCAGATGATGCCCTTGTAGCGGACGCGCTTGTACTTGCCGCAGTAGCACTCCCAGTCCTTCGTCGGCCCGAAGATCCGCTCGCAGAAGAGCCCGTCCCGCTCCGGCTTGAGCGTGCGGTAGTTGATCGTCTCGGGCTTCGTGACCTCACCCGAGGACCAGTCGCGGATCTGCTTGCTCGAAGCAAGCCCGATCCGAATCGCATCAAAATCATTAATATCGATCAAAGTGAGCTCGTTCCCCCTCTATCTTTTTCGCGTCCCTACTGTCGTTGCTTCTCAGTTTTCGTCGCCGAATGAGCGCAGCTCATTTGGCGAGTATCATTCTTCGATTTCTACGTCGGCGAGATCGGCCTCGGCTAGCGGCCCCACCTGATCCTCGATCTCCTCCTCCGCCTGCTCGAGCGGGGACAGCTCGACGTCGGAGAGGTCGCCGAGCGCCTCGTCAGCGGGCAGCGTCAGCTCACCGGTCTCGTCCGCGCGTTCCTGCCCCTCCTCGATCTCCTGTCCCGTCGGCTCCCTCGACGCGGCGCGGAGCGAGCCCGGCGAGAGGTCGATGCCGAGCTCCTCAGCGGCTCGGAGCAGCTCGTCGTCCTCCTCGCGGACCTCGACGGCCTCGCCCTCGTCCGAGAGCACCTGCACGTCGAGCGCGAGCGACTGCATCTCCTTCAGGAGCACCTTGAAGGACTCGGGAATCGACGGCTCGGCGATGTTCTCGCCCTTGACAATCGCCTCGTACGCCTTGACGCGCCCGATCGTGTCGTCTGACTTGATCGTGAGCATCTCCTGGAGCGTGTAGGCGGCTCCGTAGGCCTCGAGCGCCCACACCTCCATCTCGCCGAAGCGCTGGCCGCCGAACTGCGCCTTCCCGCCGAGCGGCTGCTGCGTCACGAGCGAGTACGGGCCGGTCGAGCGCGCGTGAATCTTGTCGTCGACGAGGTGGAGGAGCTTGAGGATGTACATGAAGCCCGCCGTCACCTTCTGCTCGTAGGGATCACCCGTCTTGCCGTCGAAGAGACGCAGCTTCCCCGAGCAGCGGCGCGCGGGCGGCCGGCTCTCGTCGACGAGGAAGGTGACCGGCGAATCCGGGTTCTGGCGCACCCAGTCGACGAGCGCCACGTCGACCTGCTCCGGGGTCGCGCCGTCGAATACCGGCGAGGAGACGGGGCTCGGGCCGTCATGACCGTCGTCGTTGAAGACGCCGTGATGCGCGGCCCAGCCGAGGTGGGTCTCGAGAACCTGGCCGATGTTCATCCGGCTCGGAACGCCGAGCGGGTTCAAGAGGATGTCGACGGCGCGCCCGTCTTCGAGGAACGGCATGTCCTCCTCCGAGACGATCCGCGCGATGACGCCCTTGTTGCCGTGACGTCCCGCGAGCTTGTCGCCTTCGGCGATCTTGCGCTTCTTCGCGACGTAGACGCGGACGAGCTCGTTTACGCCGGGCGGCAGGTCGTCGCCCGCGTCCCGGGAGAACGTCTTGACGTCGATGACCTTGCCGCCCTCGCCGTGCGGCACCTTGAGCGACGTATCGCGGACCTCGCGCGCCTTCTCCTTGAAGATCGCGCGAATCAGCTTCTCCTCGGCCGTCAGCTCGGTTTCGCCCTTGGGGGTCACCTTGCCGACGAGCAGGTCACCCGACCCCACCTCCGCGCCGATGCGGACGATGCCGCGCTCGTCGAGGTCCTTCAGGGACTCCTCGGAGCGGTTCGGGATGTCGCGCGTGATCTCCTCGTCGCCGAGCTTCGTCGCGCGCGCGTCGATCTCGTACTCGTGGATGTGGATCGACGAGAGGACGTCCTCCTTCACGAGCCGCTCGGAGATGACGATCGCGTCCTCGAAGTTGTAGCCCTCGAACGGCATGAACGCGACGAGCAGGTTCGCTCCGAGAGCGAGCTCGCCATCCTTCGTCGACGAGCCGTCCGCGAGAACCTGACCCTCCTCGACCCCGTCGCCGAGACGGACGATCGGCTTGTGGTGGATCAGCGTGCCCTGGTTCGAGCGCATGAACTTCGTCAGCTCGTACTCCTCGCGCCCGGCCGTCCCCTCGACGACGATTCGCTCCGCGTCGACATCGACGACCGTCCCGGCGCCGCGCGCGACGATGACGTCGCCCGAGTCGACGGCCGCGCGGAACTCCAGGCCCGTGCCGATCAGCGGCGCCTGCGTGATCATCAGCGGGACCGCCTGTCGCTGCATGTTCGCGCCCATCAGCGCGCGGTTGGCGTCGTTGTGCTCGAGGAAGGGGATCAACGCCGTCGCGACGGAGACGATCTGCGCCGGCGAGACGTCCATGTAATCGACGTCGTCGCGAGGCGCCATCACCGCCTCACCCTCGCGCGAGCGGCAGAGAACGGTCTCGTTCTCGAATTGTCCCGACTGCGGGTCGACGGGCTCGTTCGCCTGCGCGATCGTGTACTGCGCCTCCTCAGCAGCGTCGAGATAGACGATCTCGTCGGTCACCCGCCCGTTCTTCACGACGCGGTACGGGGTCTGAATGAAGCCGAACTCCGATACCGTCGCGTACGACGCCAGCGAGCCGATGAGGCCGATGTTCGGGCCTTCCGGCGTCTCGATCGGGCACATGCGGCCGTAGTGCGTCGGGTGGACGTCGCGCACCTCGATCGGCGCGCGCTCGCGAGTCAGACCGCCCGCGCCGAGCGCCGAGAGTCGGCGCCGGTGCGTGAGGCCGTCGAGGGAGTTCGTCTGCTGCATGAACTGGGAGAGCTGCGACGAGCCGAAGAACTCCTTGAGCGCCGCCACGACCGGCCGGATGTTGATGATCGTCTGCGGCGTGATTGCATCGACGTCCTCCGTCGTCATCCGTTCGCGAACGACCCGCTCCATCCGGTAGAGGCCCACGCGGAATGCCTCCTGGATCAGCTCGCCGACGGTGCGCAGACGGCGGTTGCCGAAGTGCTCGTACTCGTCGAGCTCGCCACGGATCGGGTCGCGGGTCATCGCGAGCGCATCGCCGGCGTAGTCGCGCGAGTCCTCGGGGACGCCCAGCTTCGCCGGCAGCTCGACGAGCTTGCGAACGAGCGCGACGATGTCTTGCGTGGTGAGAACGCGCACGTCGTCCGGGACGTCGATTCCCAGCCGCTGGTTCAGCTTGTACCGGCCGACCTTCGTCAGGTCGTAGCGCTTCGGGTCGAAGAACAGCGCGCGCAGCAGGTTGCGTGCGTTGTCGAGCGTCGGCGGCTCGCCGGGCCGCTGCTTCTTGAAGACCTCGATCAGCGCCTCCTCCTCGCGCGTCGAGGGATCCTTGTCGAGTGTCGTCGCGATGTAGATCGAGTTCTCGAAGAGCGCGAGGATCGCCTCGTTCGAGCTCGTGTCGAGCGCGAACCCCGTCGAGGGGTCCTCGGCGGGGAGGGCGCGGAGCAGGGTGGTGATCGGCAGCTTCCGCTTCCGGTCGATTCGCGCGTAGACCACGCCCTTCTTGTCGATCTCGAGCTCGAGCCACGAGCCGCGCGACGGCATCAGGTTCGCGGTGAAGACCTGCTTCGTCGGATCCTTCGGCTCCATGAGGTAGGCGCCGGGGCTGCGGACGAGTTGCGTCACGATGACGCGCTCGGTCCCGTTGATGATGAACGTGCCCCAATCGGTCATCTTGGGGAAGTCCCCCATGAAGACGCGCTGCTCCCGGATCTCGCCCGTGTCCTTGTTGACGAACCGGACGGTCATCGACAGCGGCATCTGGTACGTCAGATCCTTCTCGCGGCACTCCTGGATCGTGAACTGCGGCTCGCCGAACTCGTACTCGCCGAACTCGACGGCCAGCGTGCCCGTGTAGTCCTCGACGGGCGAGATGTCATCGATCGTCTCGCGGAGACCCTCTCTCAGGAACCAGTCGTACGAGGCCTTCTGAATGTCGATCAGGTTCGGAAGGTCGAGAACGTGCTTCAGGCGCGAGAAACTCTTCCGCGCGCGCGGCGCGGCAACCGTAGTGGTCAAGTGCGGCAGCCTCCCTTAGGGGAATCGAAATGCAGGTACAGCAGTCGGACGATCGTCGGCGGCGAACCCTTGAAGATAGCGGGCGGGACCCCCCTCGCGCAAGCGAAGCCCACCTCGCCACGGGAAGTGTAGCACGAGCGGACGGCGCTCCCGGCGCGCGCGCTCGGATTGCACGAGGACTCCGGGTCTCGCCGGCGGGGGCCCTTCAATGCCCGGGGAGGGCGGAACCCTCCCCGTCGCGACTGACTCCTTCGCTCGTTGCGCTACTTGACCTCGACGCTTGCGCCCGCTTCCTCCAGTTGCGCCTTGATCGAGTCCGCTTCGTCTTGGCCGACGCCCTCCTTCACGGGCTTGGGCGCCGAGTCGACCAGGTCCTTGGCCTCCTTGAGACCGAGGCCCGTGATCGCCCGAACGACCTTGATCACCTGAATCTTCTTGTCGCCCGCGGCGCTGAGGACGACGTCGAACGCCGTCTTCTCCTCGGCCGGCGCGGCCGCCGCGCCGTCGCCTCCGGCCGGAGCCGCACCGGGTGCCGCGACGGCGACGGGAGCCGCGGCGGTGATCCCCCACTCCTCCTCGATTCGCTTCTTCAGCTCGACGAGATCGAGCACGGACATCTTCCCGAGCTCCTCGAACACCTTGTCGACTGGACTTGCTGCCATCTACTCCTCCTTTACGCCTCGACCGGCATCCGCGCCCGTCGAGGATTGATCTTCGGTCGCTCCCGAGGAGCCCTCCGCCTCCTCGGCCGACGTCTCGTCATTCGTTCCGACGCCGCGCTGCTCCGGCGGCTGCGGCCGCTCCGCTCCGCCCAGCTGCTCGACCCGAGCGTCGATCAGGCCGGCAAGCTCACGGAGGGGCGCGCTCACGAGCGCGACGAGCGCGGTCAGCGGGGCGATCACCGCGCCAAGCACCTGCCCGCGCAGCACGTCGAGCGGGGGAAGCGCGGCGAGGTCCTCGACCTCCCCCCCGCTCAGCGCCTTCCCTTCGAGGACACCACCCTTGATGACGAGCACGCGCCCGGTACGCGCGACCTCGTTCAGCACCTTCGCGACGGCAACGGCGTCCCCCTCGGGCTCGACGAACGCGATCGCGGTCGGGCCGTCGAGAAGCTCGACCAGCGTGTCCGCGCCGGCAGCTTCGGCCGCGAGCCTCGTGAGCGTGTTCTTGACGATCGCGAACCGCGCTCCGTGCTCCAGCAGCTGTCCGCGGAGGGCTTCTACCTGCCCCACGGACAAGCCGCGGTAATCCGCCACGATCAGCGTCTGCGCGAGGCGAAGCCGCTCGGTGAGCTCCGCGACGATCCGCTCTTTGTCCCTCTTCAGCATCGCTAGGCCGCGGATGTTGCCGCTTCTTGCTCCTCCAGCTCGTCGACAACGTTGCGCGTCCGCGCTGGATCCACGCGCACGCCGGGGCCCATCGTGCTCGACAACGTGATCGAGCCGATGTAGCGGCCCTTCGCGGCCGCCGGCTTCGAGCGCACGATCTCCTCGACGACGGAGGCGTAGTTCTCGAGCAGCTGACGGTCGCTGAAGCTCTTCTTCCCGATCGGAACGTGGACGTTCGCCCCGCGGTCGGTCCGGTACTCCAGCTTGCCGGCCTTCGCGTCGCGCACCGCCTTGCCGACCTCGAACGTCACCGTTCCCGCTTTCGGATTCGGCATCTTCCCCCGCGGGCCCAGGATCCGGCCCAGGCGGCCGACGACCTGCATCTGGTCGGGCGTCGCGACGGCGACGTCGAAGTCGTCGAACCCTTGCTCGATGCGCTGCGCGAGGTCCGCCGCGCCGATCACGTCCGCGCCGGCGTCCTCCGCCTCGCGGGCCTTCTCGCCCTCCGCGAAGACCGCGATGCGGACGTCGCGGCCGGTGCCGCTCGGCAGCATCAGCGTGCCGCGCAGCTGCTGGTCGGCGTGGCGCACGTTGAGCCCGAGATGGAAGTGCGCCTCCACGGTCTCGTCGAAGCCCGCCGTCTGAAGTCCCTTGACGAGCCGGATGGCCTCGAGCGGCGAGTGCAGATGCTCGCGGTCGAATTGCGCGCGCGCGTTCCGGTAGCGCTTGCCGTGATTCGCCATCTAGCTCCTCTCGCCTTCGGGTGGTAGATCCCGTCTCCTTCGGCTCGTAGCTCCTGTCGCGTCTGGCTCGTAGCTCCTGTTGCCTCCGGCTCCAGCTCCCGTCGCCTTCGGCTCGTAGCTCCCGTCGCCTCCGGCTCGGTCGCTCTGAGTTGACGCTACCTCCTGTCGCCTTCGGCTCGGCCGATCTAAGTCGACAGTCGAGTGGATCATTCCTCCACCTCGACTCCCATGCTCCGCGCTGTCCCGGCGATAATTCGCGCGGCCTGCTCCACGTCCCGCGCGTTTAAATCCTCGATCTTCGTTTCCGCGATCGAGCGCAGCTGGTCGCGCGTCAAGCGGCCGAGCTTGTTGCGGTTCGGCTCCGGCGAGCCCTTCTCGAGATTCAGCGCCTCCTTGATCAGGACGGCCGCCGGCGGCGTCTTTGTGATGAACGTGAACGAGCGGTCCTCGAAGACCGTGATCTCGACGGGGATGATGCGGCCGTTCTCGTGCGCGGTCTGGGCGTTGAAGGCCTTGCAGAACTCCATGATGTTGACCCCGTGCTGCCCGAGCGCAGGGCCGACGGGCGGAGCCGGGTTTGCTTGACCGCCGGGGATCTGCAGCTTGATCAGCGTGAGGACTTTCTTCGCCATCGGTTACGTCGTGACCGCGTCGATACGAGTTGCGCGTCGCAGACCGCTCAATCGATCTTCTTGACCTGATCAAACGACAACTCGACAGGGACCTGGCGCTCGAAGATGTCGACGAGGACCTTGAGCTTCTGCTGATCAGGGTTCACGTCGATGATCTCGCCGTCGAAATCGGACAGCGGCCCCGAGGTCACCTTGACCGACTCACCGAGGGTGTACTCGATCTGCGTGCGCGGCCGCTCGCCGGCCGCCACCCCGGTGTGCAGGATGCGATCAACCTCGGCCTGCGACAGGGGAAGCGGATCGGAGCCTGCGCCGACGAAGCCGGTCACCCCGGGCGTGTTCTTGACGAGCGTCCACGCGTCGTCGTCGAGGTTCATGTTAACGAGCACGTATCCCGGAAGAACGCGCTTCTCCGTCTGCACCTTCTGACCGTCCTTCGTCTCGATTACCTGATCAGTCGGGACGACGACGCGACGGAACTTCGGCGTCATCCCCATCGACATGATCCGGTGCTCGAGGTTGGCTTTCACCTTGTTCTCGTGCCCGGAGTAGGTGTTGATCACGTACCAGCGAAACACGGCTCGCCTACCCTGCGCCCTACTGCCCGAGGAAAACGTTCTGGACGAGCCGCTTCAGGACGAGATCAGCGATCCAGAGGTATCC
>JALZFG010000257.1 GCA_030861645.1 Actinomycetota bacterium | reverse complement strand
CCAGGGCGCCTGTGGTAGAGGCTTATTTCGACGATTCGTGCGTGAGGTACTTCCGCTCCGGAGACGACGAGGACCTCGCCCAGGCAATCGAGGAACTCGCACTCGACCCCGAGGGCGCAGCGTCGATGGCTGATCGAGCCGCTCGCGGCTTTCTTCCTGTGTACGGATGGGCGCAGATGAAGCGTCGCTACCTCGATCTCGTCGAGCAGCTGGCGACGACAGACTTGTGACTCCAGGGCGGCTCTCGTCGTATCGGCTCGTTGCCAGTTCGATCGCGACTGGAAGAACCATCGACGAGTCTGAACGCGCATTCGGGAACGGACGGGAGAGGCGGTGAAACCGCCACTGCCGGGTCGCCATCCGCTCGAACGCCTCCTCGCACCGCTCGAGCCCGTTGCGCTGGACGATCACCGCGGAAGCGGCGCGGCGGCGTGGTTGCGGTCGGATGAGTGGCGCCTCTTCGTCCGACTGCGGCGTGACGCCGCGCGGGACGGCGAGGAGATCCAGCGCTTCTCTGTCGAGGGAGGCGGCACAATCAGCGCGACGTGGAGCGCCGACCGCGGCGTCTTCGTCCCCTTCAGTCTCGCGGAGGCGTACGAAAACTACGTCTCGGAGCGGTGGCGGACGAGGACGCGTCGGAAGGAGCTGAGTCCCGGCCAGCTCTCGCTCTTCTACCGCGTCAAGCCGGTTATTCCCCGGCGATTGCAGCTCGCGGGTAGGCGCATCCTCGTCCGCTGGCAGGGATTGCCGGAGTTTCCCGCCTGGCCGGTTGACGAGAGCGTTGTGCGGCTCGTGCAGTTCTACGCGCGCTGCCTCCTGCTCGCCTCGGCCGCGGCCGAGCTCCGGTTTCGCTGGTTTTGGCCGGAGTCGTACGCCGGCGCTCTCGTCCTGACGCATGACGTCGAGACGGCTGAGGGGCTACGACTCGCGCTCGAGATCGCCGACCTCGAAGAGGAGCGCGGTCTCAGGTCGTCCTTCAACCTCGTGGCCTCGTCGTATCCGATCGACGACGGGGTCTTGCGCGAGCTCCGCGGACGCGGCTTTGAGCTCGGCGTTCACGGCCTCTACCACGATCGGTCGCTGTTCTCCGGACGAGCGGCGTTCGAAGCGCAGCAGCCAGCGCTTCGGAAGGCGGTCGAGCTGCTCGGTGCCGAGGGGTTCCGATCGCCGGCGACGCACAGGGTGTTCGAGTGGCTGGGCGAGCTTCCGGTCTCTTACGACTGCTCGATGCCGCACTCCGACCCCTTCGAACCGCAGCCGGGCGGCTGCTGCAGCCTGTGGCCGTTCTTCATCGGGAACGTCGTGGAGCTCCCGTACACCCTCCCTCAGGATCACACGCTCTTCACGCTGCTCCGCCACCGCTCGATCGACCTTTGGCTCGCGCAGCTCGAGCGGATCGAGCGCCTGCACGGCCTCGCTCAGGTTCTCACGCACCCTGACCCGGGCTACCTCGGCGACCCTCGCAACCGGCGACGCTACGAGGAGTTCCTAGACGCTGTGCGCGACCGGAGGAGCCTCTGGCGGCCGCTGCCGCGCGACGTCGCCGCTTGGTGGCGGCAGCGAGACACAGGTGCCTCGGGTCGATGGCGAATATCGACTGGATCGGTGCGGCTCGCGCAACGAGACGCAGCGATCGAGCTACGGCCGCCAAGCGGCCGGGAGAGTCAGGCCGCGTACTTGTAGAAGAGCTCGCCCGCCGCGCGGCACACAAGAGGCGGAGAGTGGCGAATGATCGTCCCCAGCACGGTGCCACCGCGTCGCACCCGCCCGGGAGCGGGCACGTCGCCGAGCACCGAGTAGACGAGCGGCTCCTCGAGAGCTCGCCACGATCTCTTGAACTGGCGGAGGCCGGCATTGGCGAGATCGGTTCGACCGAAGTCGAACTCGCGGAAGCCGTTCTCGCAGCTCCAAGCGAGCGCCTCCCAGAAGAGCAGGTGGTTCGGCCGGCAGTCGAGGAACCGCTCGTCGGAGGCCCCGTACTTGTACGTGACGGCGTGCTTCCAGGCGAGGAAGACAGCGCCTGCGACAGGGATGCCGCGAACGAATGCGAGGAGGCAGAAGCCAAGGCCCGGTTGGACGATCCGCTCCCACAGCATGTCGAAGAACCGGCGTGGCTGGATCGGGACGCCCTGCCGGCGTCGCGTTCGAAGGTGGAGCCGATAGAAGACGTCGACGAGCTCCGAGTGTGTCGAGGCGCGCGTCACCGTCACGCCAGCTCGCCGTGCAACGTTGATCCGCCGGCGCTGTTCTGACCGGAACCGGCGAGAGAGGGCGTCGGGATCGGGCTCGAGCTCGAGGCGGTGGAGGACGTAGTCCGATCGGCGTGCGACGTTCGGCCCGGGAAGCTCGGACCGCACCTCCAGGCAGGCCACTCCGGCCGCACGGCGGTCAAGCTCGAGTCGGCGGACGAGCTCGTCCAGGAATCCTGCGTCAACCGAGAGTGGCGGGCAGAAGTCGGTGAAAGCGAGTGAGATCCACCTGCGTCCCGCGAGGCGTGACGAGACGTCGATCACGGGCACGCCGCTGACTGGTTGTCCGGCATCGTCGGCGAGTGCAAGGGCGAAGCTCCGGTAGCCGTAGCAGTGAGCGATGAGCCGCGACCAGGCGGGGTGGTGGAATGGGAGCGCCGTCGTCGATCGCTCGACAAGGTCGAGCCACCGAGAGTCGTCGATCTCAAGCCGCAGCACGTGAGCGTTGCCTTTTTCTCTTTCGCGGGCCGTACGCGTGTGCCGTACGCGCGTCAGAATTCTGCCGGATGATGACCGCTTACAGCGGAGAGGTAGAGAAGCTCGCCGGGGCGCGTCGTCGTGCGATAATCACAAGAGCGGTGGCGAGGATCGCGCCAAGCGCAGGGAGCGATGCGGCCGACGCGCAGGCGTCGCGCCGCTCCGGCGGCTGCGTAGCGATCGCCGGTTGTTAGTGGCAGCAGCCTTCGTCCACCCGACGGCGTTTGTGGAGGACGGTGTCGTGCTGGGGGACGAAGTACAGGTGTGGCATTACACGCGGGTTCGAACTGGAGCACGGGTCGGCGATCGGACGAAGGTCGGCGGCGGCGTTTTCATCGGCGCGGGAGCGTCGATCGGCACCGACTGCAAGATCGCGAACGACGCTCACGTTCCCGAAGGAAGCCAGGTCGGAAACGGGGTCTTCGTCGGCCCGGCCGCAATTCTGACGAACGACAGCCATCCAAGAGCCGTCAATCCGGACTTATCGATGAAGGAACCGGCTGACTGGGCGTTGCAGGGAGTCGTGGTCGAGGAGGGCGCCTCGGTCGGAGCGGGCGCGATCGTCGTGGCCGGGACCCGGGTCGGCGCTTGGGCGCTGGTCGGAGCCGGCAGCGTCGTAACGCGAGACGTGGAACCTCACAGTCTCGTCCAGGGCGTCCCGGCTCGCGTCGTCGGGCAAGTGTGCTACTGCGGCAACGTGGTTGACGACCAGTGCCCGGTCTGCGGTTGGCGTCCGGCATAGACGACACAGCTCACGGCCGGACTCCCCTTCCGTCTGGCGGCGTCGCGCCGCGGCGCGCGAGCGCGAGGCCCTCGGGGGTGCCGACGTCGACGACAGGCGACGGAAGACGATGAACGAAAACCGGCCAGCCGCGACGGACAGCGTCGGGCAAGACGTCGTGTCCGAAATCGAGCCGGACGCCCTCTGGAAGCGAGCTGACCAGCTCCTCCTCGACTACGTAGACGCCGGAGTTGATCAGCACACGAGCCTCTCCCTCTCCTCCATCGCCCTTCTCGACAAAGCCGACGACCCGGCCGCACGCATCGATGTCCACGACACCCTTTCCCTCGGCGGAGGACGCCTCGTGGACGGCGAGGGTAGCGAGTGCACGCTCCCGCCGGTGAATGGCGACGAGCGGCGCGAGTGGGGCATCGACAAGAACGTCGCCGTAGAGCACGAGAAACGGCCCTGGCAGCAGGTGGGGTAGCGCGTTTCGAACACCGCCGGCCGTGCCAAGGAGGCGTTGCTCACGCACGCACACGAGCTCCAGAGGCCCGCGGTAGCCATCGATGAACGCCTCGATTTGGTCGGCGAGATGGTGCGCGTTGATCACCACGCGCCGCACGGCGTGCCGCTCGAGGAAACGGAGGTGCCGGCTGAGGAGCGGCTCGCCTCCGACATCGAGAAGAACCTTGGGGACACGCTCACCGAGATTCCCGAGGCGCGTCCCGCGGCCTGCTGCGAGAATCATCGCCTTCGCCAGGGACGGGTTGCTTTCAGCCGACAGGGTCAGGGTTTGTAGATGCATCGAGGGACGGTGATCGTCACGGGAGGAGCGGGCTTCATCGGCTCGCACGTCGTCGACGCGCTGCTCGGCGAGGGAAAGCGCGTCGTCGTGGTCGACGACCTCTCGACGGGCGCGGGCGAGCTGGTCGCGAGCGAGGCGTCGCTCGAGGCCGTCGACATCGCCGACTCAGGCGCGCCTCGTCCGCGGCGCAGTCGAGCGTGACACGGTCGGTCGCCGACCCTCGTCGCGACGGCGAGGTGAACGTCGCCGGGACGCTGAATATCCTCGAAGGGGCGGAGCGCCATCGCGCCCCCGTCGTGTTCGCGTCGACGGGAGGCGCGCTCTACGGCAACCGCGCGCCGGTGCCGACATC